>JAFBAM010000153.1 GCA_019247755.1 Sphingomonas sp. | reverse complement strand
ACGCAGCCGCGAGGAGCTGCTCGCCGCGTTCCCCGAGGCGGTGCTGGTGGTCGAGCTGATCGGCCAGGGTGTGAACGGCGTGACCGGCGATTACAGCCGCGGCGCGGTGGGCTTCATGGTCCGTGGCGGCGAGATCGCCGAACCGGTGTCGGAGATTACGATCGCCTCGAACCTGCTCAATATGTTTGCGACTCTTGAACCGGGAAGCGACCTCGAATTCCGGCGCGGCATCGATGCTCCAACGGTGTTGGTCCCGGAAATGACCGTCGGCGCCGCCTAGGCTTCGGCACTCACCTTCGGCAGCCCGAGCCGCGGGATCTCGATCTTCGGACAACGGTTCATCACCACCTTGAGTCCGGCTGCTTCGGCCTTGGCGGCCGCTTCCTCGTTGACGACGCCGATCTGCATCCACACCGCCTTGGCGCGGACGAAAATCGCCTGTTCCACGGCCTCGGCCGCAGCTTCGGGACGGCGGAAGATGTCGACGATGTCGATCGGCACACCAATCTGCGCGAGCTCGCGCCAGACGAATTCGCCATGGACATGCTCACCAGTGATCTGCGGGTTCACCGGGATGACGCGATAGCCCCAGTCCTGGAGGAACTTCATTACGCCATAGGACGGCCGGTTAGGCCGGTCGGACGCGCCAATTATGGCGATCGTGCGCGCAGTCCTCAGCAGGTCAGCAATGTCTTCGTCGCGGGTCAACGGCATAAGCGGATAACGGTTCAGTGGACGGGTGTTTCCAGCGCCTCGAGCAGCTTGCCTGCGATCGTGGCGAACGCTTCTGCCTCGGAGCCATGCCCTGCGGCCGGCGGCCGACCTGCGTCCGATGCTTCCCGGATGGCCAGCGAGAGCGGCAAGCGGCCGAGGAATGGAACGCCCATCTCCTCCGCGGCGACCTCGGCGCCGCCGGTTCCGAAGGGATGCGAGTCCTCGCCGCAATGCGGGCAGGTGTAGGTCGCCATATTCTCGATGATGCCTAGCACGGGCAGGCTCATCTTATTGAATAGGTCGACGGCGCGGCGCGCATCGATCAGCGACAGGTCCTGCGGCGTCGATACGATCACCGCGCCTGCGGGCCGCGAGCGCTGGATCAGGGAAATTTGCACGTCGCCAGTGCCGGGGGGCAGGTCAACCAACAGCAGTTCGGAATCTCCCCAGTTCGCCTCCGTCAGGTTCGCGAGCGCGCCGGTCGCCATCGGGCCGCGCCAGGCAAGCGCGTGCCCTGGCGACACCAGCTGCCCAAGCGACAGGAAGCGGATGCCGTGGGCTTCTACGGGAATCAGCTTCTCGTCTTCAGCTTGCGGCTTTTCATGCTTGCCGAGAAGGGTCGGCTGCGAGGGGCCGTAGACGTCGGCGTCGATCAGCCCGACCCTCTTTCCGGCCTTGGCGAGAGCAATCGCGAGATTGGCCGAGACGGTGGATTTGCCGACGCCGCCCTTGCCGCTGCCGATTGCGATAAGCGTGCGGTGCGGCTGTGACGCGGTCATCGCGATCCGCGCTTCGTTCACGCCTGGCAGAGCGAGTGCTCCGCTTCGCAATTCTTCTTCCAGCCGGCGGCTCTCGCTTCGGCTGAGCCCACTGGCATCGGCGATGATCGTCGCGACGCCGCCGGTGAGCTTGCGCGAGCGGATCCTCTCGTCGTGCGGGAGGCCGGTCAGCGGGTCGGCAGGATGCTCCATGGCGCGCACATAGGAAGCATGCGGCTGCTTGCCACTGTTTTTCGTCTGCGCGGCCTCTATATTCACGCCCGATGAGCATGATCATGGGGTGGGGCAGCCGCGTCCGCGGCCTGTTCGCAGATACCAAGGGGCCTTGGGGTCCGGCCGGCAAGGACGAGGGCGACGAGCCGTCGCAGGCCGATTCCAGCGGCGATAAGAACGGCCCGTGGGGCGAACCGCCTCGGCGCATCCGTCGTCCGACCTTCGGCGGCTCGAACATTTCTTCGCTCGACGAGCTTATTCGCCGCAGCCGGGCGCGCTTCGGCGGTGGAGGCGGCGGCGGTGATGGCGGCCTTCCCGGCGAAACGAGCCGCTCGCTGATCTTGTGGGCGATCCTCGGCCTGGTGCTGATCTGGCTCGTCTTCACCAGCACCCACTCCATTTCGCCCGGCCAGCGGGGCGTTGTCACAACGTTCGGACGTTACAGCCGCACGCTCGGTCCAGGCGTCAGTTTCACGCTGCCTTCACCCATCGAGCGGGTGAAGAAGATCGATGTCGAGAATATCCGTACGATCGACATGGGCTCGTCGAGCGCCGACGATCTGATGCTGACTGGCGATCAGAATTTGCTCGATCTCGCTTATTCGGTCCGCTGGAACATCCGTACGCCCGAGCTTTACCTGTTCCAGATGGCGCAGCCCGACGAGACGATCCGCGAAGTCGCCGAAAGCGCGATGCGCGCCGTCGTCAGCCAGGTGACCCTGAATGACGCGATGGGGGACCGCCGCGCGGAGATCGAGGCGCAGGTCGCGTTGAATATGCAGCGGATCCTCGATTCCTATCACTCAGGCGTCCAGGTTCAGGGCATCGCGATCAAGCAGGCCGACCCGCCCGACGCGGTCAACGACGCATTCAAGCAGGTCACGGCCGCGCAGCAGGATGCACAGACCTACATCAACAACGCCAATGCCTACGCGCTTCAGCTTCGCCAGAAGTCGCAGGGCGAGGCGACGGCGTTCGACAAGGTTTACGAGCAGTACAAGGCCGCCCCCGGCGTCACCCGCCGCCGCATGTATTACGAGACGATGGAAGACGTCCTCTCGAAGGTCGACAAGACGATCGTCGAGACGCCGGGCGTGACGCCCTATCTGCCGCTCCCTGAAGTGAAAAAGCAGCAGCAGAAGCAGGACGCTCAGCAATGACCAGCTTTATCCGACAGCGGCCGATCATCTCGTCGATTGCGGCTTTCCTGGTCCTGTTGCTGGTCCTCGGCAGCTTCCCGATCGTGCCCGAAACGAAGCAGGCGCTTATCGTCCGCTTCGGCAAGCCGGTGCGGGTCCTCAACCAGTACACGCCTGGCCGGCCGATCGGCGGCGTCGGCGCGGGCATCAACTGGCGCATCCCGCTGGCCGAGCAGATCGTCTGGATCGACAAGCGCGTCCAGGACGTCGACATGCAGCGCCAGCAGGTCATCTCGACCGACCAGCGCCGGCTTGAGGTCGATGCCTTCGCCCGGTACCGCATCGTTGATCCCCAGCTGATGTTCATCCGCGCCGGTAGCGAGGATCAGCTCCGTGAGCAGCTTCGCCCGATCCTTGGCTCCGAAGTCCGCAACGAGCTCGGGCGGATCGAATTCGCTTCGCTCCTGACGCCGGAGCGGCAGGGCATCATGGACAGCGTGAAAAGCTCGCTGAACCGGATCGCGCGCCAGTATGGCGTTGAAGTGCTCGACGTGCGGATCAAGCGCACCGACCTGCCCGACGGCGCGCCGCTCGCGGCAGCATTCGACCGGATGCGAACTGCCCGCGAGCAGGAAGCACGCTCCATCCGCGCGCAAGGCGCCAAGCAGGCGGCGATCATCCAGGCGGAAGCGGACGCGGAGGCGGCGCAGACCTATGCCGCGAGCTTCGGCAAGGACCCGGAATTCTATGACTTCTACCGGGCGATGCAGAGCTATCGCTGCACGTTCATTGGCGAGCAGGGTTGCAAGCCTTCGGGTACCACAAGCATCATTTTGTCGCCGCAAAATGACTATTTGAAGGAATTTACTGGACGCTCGAAGTGAACTTGTGACGTTCAAATGTCGTTCATCCCACAGGGCGATTACCGCCCCTTGCGTCCCACCCCAATTGATGGAGTATCGATGAGGTCG
>JAFBAM010000214.1 GCA_019247755.1 Sphingomonas sp. | reverse complement strand
GCCCGGAACGGCCCGGAGATCGTAACATTGAGCTTCAGCGGGATCTTCCGCAGCAGCCCGCGAATGAATTTCTGCGTGCTGGTTTGGCCAAGGCCGACGCCATCAATCGCGAGACGGCTGGTGAACTCGCCGGCAAGGTCGCCGTCGAGGCGGATGATCATCGACTTGAAGCGCAGGTCCCTGAGCGCGTTGAACGCGATGTTGCCCATGGTTCCGAGATCGGCCTTGTTGACGACGCCGTTGTAAGCGAGCGAGCCGCCGCCCGGCCGGCTGTCGAGCCGGCCGCCGACGATCCGGCCGCCATTCTCGTCGAAGATCATCGGCAAGACGCCATCGAAAGTGCCGGTCGCGTCGAGCTCCTTGAAACCGAGAGTGGACACGAACGTGTGCGCGTCGAGACCAACGACCTCGAAGGTGAGCCGCTTGGCCGTCGGATGCGCGAAGTTCAGCACGGTTTCGTGCAGGATGAGGCGGCCGCCCATGAAGGGCCATTCGCCACGCTCGATGCGGATCAGCTGGTCGGGAAGCAGCTGGTATCGAAGGACGCCGTTTTCGACGAGGATGCCGGGATTGACCGACTTCACGGTCAGCGTCTGGCCCGGCGGAGTCGTCAGGCCGAGCAGGTCGTCGAAGTGGATCGTCCCGCTCATGCCCGTCACCGGCCCGAACGGTGCGGCCAGGTCTAGGTTCGCGGTTGAGAAGTCACCCGACGACGTGACCTTGGTGCCGTTCCAGTCGATCCGCCCCTTGCCGCTGATGGTGCCATTCACGAGTGCAATGACGCCTTCAGTGAGGCGCGTAATCTCGTCGGGCTGCAAATTCGGCCCGAACGTCAGGCCCGGAACGTCGAGGGTCGCGTGCCCGACGCCGCTGGAGAGCTGGTGCTCGATGCTGACGTTGGTGACCAGCGCACCACTCGCCGGATGATGCAGGCCGCCGGTCGCGCGCACATAATCGCCGGCGAGCGAGAAGTGCACGTCATTGCTCTTCAGCGGATAGAAGCGCGGGTTTGCGTCGCGGTCGGACACGGTCAACGCTGCGTCAGCGGTGAGGTCGTTGTTATGGAATAGCCACTTGCCCGACCCGTCGCTGAGCAGCAGCGGGACCTTGCCGATCGACGCGGTGGCGCCAGCAAAACGACCGCTTATCCCTGCACCGACGAAGGTGCCGTTGAGGCGCGTCGCATCGAACAGGACGGGCGATGTCGGCTTGCCCAGCCTCATGCCCAGGCGATTGAAGGCAAACTCCTTGCCGACGACCTGACCGCCTGCGGCCTGCAAATGGAGCGGCGAGCTACCCAGGCGGCCGTTCAGCACAGGTCCGTTGAAACGTGCGTTCGTCAGGAGCGGCCCACCGGGGCGCTTGACGATGATCGCGGGACCGATCGGACAGACCGGCAGTCGCGTCGGGCCAAGCTGGATTGCATTCATTTGGAAATAATTGACCGAGACGACCGCGCAGGAGGTGCCGAAGGCGAAGCTTCCGCCTTTTCCAATCTGCCCGGTGATCGGCAGGCGCAACGCCTGCACCCGGCCTTTCGGGAAACGACCGTCGAGCTGCGCAGTTGTGCTGAGCGCGGTCGAGCCGCCGGGGCCGGGGCCGAACTGGATCGTGCTCAATGCGAGCCGCTGGCCGTTCGCCGAATAAGGCTCCAGGTTGGCGACGCCGCTCATCGGCGCACCGGCGCGCGGCTGGCTCAGGCTGACCCGGCCCTGCGGCAGGCCGCCGCCGCCCATTTCGATATTCCCGTCGATCCTGAGGCCCCCCGCAGGCCAGTAATAAGTCACGCCGCTGCCACCGAAAACGCGCGCCCTCGCGCCATTAGGCCCGACAATGTTCGCATCGGTTATCCGCGCAGCGCCGCCGCCGGGAAAGTTCACGACCTTGAGATGGCCGGCGGAATTGAAGTTGCGTGCGGTGCTGCTGATCGCATCGCCGATGCTCTTCGCGACCGGTCCGATCGGGGTCTTGGCGGCGGCGGCGAGCGGCTGGGTCACGCCCGCGATCATGCTGGGATCGAGCGCGGCGCTGTCCGCGGCATAATCGCCGGCCATGTCGAACGTGCCGCTGCGGAGACCGAGGTGATAGCCGCCGTCGAGCCGGGTGCGGTCGGCGTAGATGGTCGCCATCCGCGACTTCTGCGCGGAGAGCTTCACTGTCCCGGTCACATCGGAAATCGGGCCCTTGAACGTAATGTCGCCGATGAAATTCGCGAGGCCGTTTGATCCCGCGACCAGGGTCGCGATCGCCATCCGCCCACTGCCGTCGACGCTGGTGAAGGCCTCGTTGAAACTGGCTTTTACGTCGAATCGAGGCGCAGCGACGTCGAACCGGCTCGACGGGCAAGCGAAGCGGCCAAGCGTCACCGGACCATCGACGCGCGGCCGGCGCGCCACGACAGCGACGGCGACATAGGCATGGAGATTTGCCGCGGCGCAGCGTCCTGGAACGAGTTGTGGGCTGACCACTGCCGCGTGGCCGGCAAAGCCACCGCTCAGCTTGCCGTTGCCCTCCAGCGCAAAGCCGACCGGCCCGAACGGCGTCGCCAGCGCGATCGTGCTGTCGCGGATGTCGAGAACGAAGTCAGGCAGAGCGAAGGGTTTGTTGCTCGGAGGCGGCATCATCCGGTCGATCTGACCCCAGCTGACACGGCCATGGATCAGGCGCCCGCGGAGCCGGACGCCCCGTGCTACGATGCGATAGACCTCGAAGCTGCCGTTCCATTTGAGCCGCGTCTCGATGTGCGCGTAGCGGGCGATAAGATCCGGCCGCTGTGGATCGCCGATAACGAGGTTGCTGACTTCCTGTGTTCTCAGGCCGACCCGGTCGAGATGGTAGCTCGCGGTCACGCCGCGTCGCTCAAACTCGCTCTTGAGATAATGCGTGGCGATCGGGCGCCGTTCGATCCAGGCGATGATCACCGCAACGACGAGCAGGACCAGAAAGCCGAGCGCGACCAAGCTCGCGACGCGGCCCCATCGCGTCCCGCGCCTCACGATAATCGTCTCGCCAAGGCTGTTTTCGTTCGGCCTATCCGCCATTGGGTCTAACTAACCCCTCCCGCGCGGGACCGTTCCAGATGCGGCATGACCGCTTCCCTAGCAGCGCGGACCTGTGCTGTAAGGGTCACTGCTCGGACCACGCCAGCATGAGGCGGCATGGACGCGCGCGTTTCCACCAAGGATAATTCTCGTTCGGCTGGGCACCGGTCGCGGCTCCGCGAGCGACTGCTCGACGCCGGACCGGAAGGTTTCCACGATTACGAGCTCATTGAATATCTGCTGACGCTCACCATCCCGCGCGTCGATACCAAGCCGCTGGCAAAGCGCCTGCTCGACGATTTCGGAGGGATCGGGCCGCTGTTGGGGGCAAGCGCGGACACGTTGCGGCGCGAGGGCGTCAGCGAGGCGGCCATTGCGGCGCTGAAGATCGCGCACGCCGCTGCCCTTCGGATGCTGGAAGCGCGGATCGAGGGCCAGCCCGTGCTGTCGAGTTGGGATGCGCTCGGCGATTATCTTCACGCGACCATGGCGCACCGCCGGACCGAGGAGGTGCGAATCCTGTTCCTCAACGCCAAGAACATGCTGCTCGCGAATGAAGCGCTGTGGCAGGGCAGCGTCGACGAAGCGTCGGTTCACGTTCGCGAGGTCATCGCGCGCGCCATCGCGCTCGGCGCGACGGCCCTTATCATCGTCCACAACCACCCGAGCGGCGACCCGACCCCGTCGAGCCAGGACCTCCGCCTCACCCGCGACCTCGTCGAGGCCGGCCGGCACATGAAGGTCGTCGTCCACGACCACGTCATCATCGGCGCTCAAGGACGGACGAGCATGCGCGCGATGGGGCTAATCTAGTCGGGGCGATTTGATGCGCTGCAGCGGCTCTGCTAGCCGCCCGCTCCATGGTTCCTCGCTACTCACGCCCCGATATGACGGCCATCTGGTCGGCCGAAAACCGCTACCGAATCTGGTGGCAGATCGAGGTGTTCGCGGCCGAAGCGATGGGCAAGATAGGGATGATTCCCGCCGAGGGTGCCGCGACGATCCGCGCGGCGTACGACCGCGACGCGCTGGGCAAGATCGACATCGAGGCGATCGACGCGATCGAGGCCGTCACAAAGCATGACGTGATCGCATTCCTAACCTGGGCTGGTGAGAAGCTGGGACCCGAGCGCCGCTGGCTGCACCAGGGCTTGACCAGCTCCGACGTGCTCGACACGGCGCTGGCTGTACAGCTGAAGCAGGCAGCGGAGCTCCTCATCAAGGACATCGACGCGCTTCTCGAGGTCATCAGGCGTCGTGCTTTCGAACATAAGCTGACACCGACCATCGGCCGCAGTCACGGTATCCACGCCGAGCCGGTCACCTTCGGGTTGAAGCTAGCCCAGGCCTTTGCCGAATTCTCCCGCAACCGCGACCGGCTCGTCGCGGCACGGGAGGACGTCGCCACCTGCGCAATTTCCGGCGCGGTCGGCACATTCGCCAACATCGACCCGCGCGTTGAAGAGCATGTAGCTGCCGAGCTCGGCCTCGTCTTCGAGCCCGTCTCCACCCAGGTCATCCCGCGCGACCGCCATGCGATGTTCTTTGCGACGCTCGGCGTCATCGCTTCGTCGATCGAGCGGCTCGCGACCGAGATCCGCCACCTCCAGCGCACGGAAGTGCTCGAAGCCGAGGAATATTTCTCGCCCGGCCAGAAGGGCAGCTCGGCAATGCCGCACAAACGCAACCCGGTGCTGACCGAGAACCTCACGGGCCTCGCCCGGATGGTCCGCGGCTACGTCACGCCCGCGCTCGAGAACGTGGCGCTCTGGCATGAGCGCGACATCTCGCACTCATCGGTAGAGCGCTTCATCGGTCCCGACGCCACGATCACCCTCGATTTCGCCCTGGCCCGGCTGACCAGCGTAGTCGACAAGCTCGTTGTCTACCCCGAGCGGATGCAGAAGAACCTCGACCGGATGGGCGGCCTCGTCCACTCGCAGCGCGTGCTTCTCGCCCTTACCCAGGCTGGCCTCAGCCGGGAGGAGAGCTATGCGCTGGTGCAGCGCAACGCGATGAAGGTTTGGGAGTCCGACGGGGAGCTGTCCCTACTCGAGCTCCTGAGGGCCGACCCCGACGTTTCCCAGCGGCTGTCGGCCGAGGAGCTCAATGCCTTGTTCGACCTCGGTTACCATCTGAAGCACGTCGATACGATTTTCGACCGGGTGTTCGGCGCATCGGCCTAACCGTTTCGCGCAGCACAACATTTTATAGTGCACTGCGGAATTCACCGGCTATTCTCCTCCATCGGATCACGGCCGGGGGGCTGATGGAAACGGTAGACGAAATCTCCAGCAATCAGGTCGAGCGGCACTCGCTCGACGACGTGCGTATCCAGTCGGGCAGCTATTTGCTCGAGCTGTCGCTCGACTGGATAGTCTTGCGCGCGTCGGAGAACATCCATCACCTGCTCGGCGAATCCCACGTTACTTTGATCGACGAGCCCTTGGGCAAGTTCGTCCATTCCCAAGCTCTTCACGATCTGCGCAACCTGTTCTCGAAGCTAAGCGGAACGACCGGGATTGGCCGCGCCTATGCCGTCCGGCTGACCAACGATCCCGACCTCGTCGATATCGCATTCCAGCTGGTCGAGGGCCGTGTCCTGCTGGAAGCCGTGCCGTCGGAAGGCTGCTTCGGCGAATGCTTCGGCAGCGTCGGGGGCCTCATCGCGGGGTTGGCGAACAGTCATGGGCAGGCGCTGCTCGATGGCGGCGCGCGGCGGATGCGCGCGCTCACCGGTTACGACCGGGTGACGGTGACTTGCGGCGATCGCCGTTCCGAGAGCAGCCGCGGCGCCTTTGCCGGGGCATCAGATGCGTCCGATTTGCCCGACATGATCGGGGACACGACCGGCGAGGGCATTGCGATCTTCCCTCGCCAGGTCGACGAAACGTCGGTCGAGGAGGCGCTCTTGCACGCACCCGACGCCACACAGCGGGAGAAGCTCGAAGGCCAGGGCATCAAGGCGATCCTGCGCGTGCCATTCTCAGCCGACGGCCTGGTTTGCGAATTCTGCTGTGAGAGCCGCACTCCGCGCCAGCCGAGCTTCGAGCTTCACGCCGCTGCGGAATTATTTGCGCAGATGTTCGCGATGCGCCTCGCGCTCGACAAGGCGGGCTAACCGCCGAACATTTCCCGGGCGCGGGTGAAAAAGCTCTTCGCCGCCGGGCATTCCTCGCCGGTTTCGGTGCCGCGAAATTCCTCGAGCAGTTTCTTCTGCTTGGAAGACATCTTGGTTGGTGTCTCGACCAGAATTCGCGCGACCATGTCGCCGCGCCCGCGACCGTTCAGCACGCTCATGCCCGCACCGCGATGCCGCAGCTGCTCGCCCGACTGGAGGCCAGCCGGAATCTTCATCTCGACCGGCTTGCCGTCGATCCCGGGCAGGCTGATCGACCCGCCGAGCGCGGCGGTTGTGAAGCTCACCGGGCAGTCCGCGATCAGGGTTGTGCCTTCGCGCGCATAGATCGGGTGCCGCTTCATGTGGACGAACAGGTAGAGGTCGCCGCTCCCCGCGCCGCGCACGCCGGCCTCGCCCTCGCTCGCTACGCGTATCCGAGTGCCCTCGTCGACACCGGCAGGAATCTTCACGGCAAGCTTGCGCTGGCCCAACGCCCGGCCCTCGCCATGGCAGTTCGGGCACGGGTCAGTGATGACTTCGCCGGCGCCGCGGCAAGTCGGGCAGCCGCGCTCAACCACGAAGAACCCCTGCTGCGCGCGGACTTTGCCCATGCCGCCACAGGTCTGGCAGGTGCTGGCACAGCGATCGGCCTTGGTGCAGCCGGTGCCGTGACACGGCTCGCACTTGCTCATGGCCTGAATAGTGATGGTCTTCTCGACGCCCGTGAACGACTCTTCGAGGCTCAAATCGAGGTCGTAGCGAAGGTCCGCGCCGCGAGCCGCATTCTGCTGAGCGCGCGGGTCCATGAACTCGCCAAAGATGGTCGAAAAAATGTCGGAGAAGCCGTTGAAGCCGGCCTCGGCGAATGGATCGCCACCGCCGCCACCATTCTGGAACGCGGCCTTGCCGAAACGGTCGTACGCCGCACGCTTCTGCGGGTCCTTCAGGACGTCATAGGCTTCGTTGATCGCCTTGAAATGGGCTTCCTTGTCGGAACAGCCATTGTGACGATCGGGATGATGTTCCTTGGCGAGGCGCCGATAAGCAGCCTTGATGGCGGCATCGTCCGCGCCGCGCTGCACGCCCAGCAGCTCATAATAGTCCTGCTCGACCATCAATGCTCCCCGCTACGCCGTACAGGACGCGGCGCGACCCCCCGGAAGGAGCCGCGCCCCATCATCAGCCCTTGTTCTCGTTCTCGTCGACCTCGGAGAATTCCGCATCGACAACCTCTTCCTCACCGCTAGCAGGCTGCTCGGCGCCACCTTCACCGTCAGCGGCGGCCTCGCCCGTCTGCTGCGCCTGAGCCTGCTGCTGCTCGTACATCGCCTGTCCGAGCTTCATCGCGGCCTGGGTGAGCGCAGCAGTCTTCTGCTGGATGTCGTCGGTGTCGCCACCCTCGACAGCTGTCTTGGCATCCGCGAGCGCCTTCTCGATCTC
>JAFBAM010000211.1 GCA_019247755.1 Sphingomonas sp. | reverse complement strand
ACGGATGGAAGAGCCTCACCGACAAGCTGGGCTCGCGGGTGCAGCTGGTCGGCGACGATCTCTTCGTCACCAATGTGAAGCGGCTCGAAAAGGGGATTACCGACGGCATTGCCAATTCGATCTTGATCAAGGTCAACCAGATCGGATCGCTGACCGAGACGATCAACGCCGTCCGGCTTGCGCAGACGAACGGTTACACCGCGGTCATGTCGCACCGCTCGGCCGAGACCGAGGATTCGACCATCGCCGACCTCGCGGTTGCGCTCGGCTGCGGACAGATCAAGACGGGCAGCCTTGCGCGCTCAGACCGGACGGCGAAATACAACCAGTTGCTGCGGATCGAGGAAGAGTTGGGCGAGGCGGCCAAATATGCGGGCCGTGCGGCCGTAAAGGCCTACCGCGCGGCCTGATCCACAACTTTATCCCCGCAATATCCACCGAACCATTCTTTTTGCTTGCATGCCCAAGGACTTCGTGATTCTTCTTGGGTCGGGATGGGTGGAGCGAACCGCATTTTCGGATTGATCCGCAGGGTGGCGATGCCGGCCCTGGCGGTGATTGTCGTCGGCACCTTCGCCGGCCATGCGATCGCGGGCCCGAACGGCATCCTCGCTTGGGGCAGCTATCACCGCGCGCTGCAGCAGCGGCAGGCCGAGCTCGCGCAGATCGAGACCGAGCGTGCGCAGCTGAAGCACCGCTCGCAACTGCTCGATCCCAGGAAGGCCGATCCTGACATGGCCGATGAGCTGGTTCGCAAGGACCTGGGCCTCGTCCGGCCTGACGAAGTGGTGATCCCGCTCGACTAGTTGCCGCCTGCCAAACCGCCTCTTATAGGCGGGCCCGCTTCAGTCATGAGAGAGATTGCCGTGGCGCGCACCGCCAAGAAAGCTGCCGCTCCCGCGGCCTCGCAGGAAACCAAGATCGATCGCCCGCCGCAACCTCAAAGGTTCAAGGCGTCGAAGGAGCAGATGCTCCAATTCTACCGTGAGATGCTGCTCATCCGCCGCTTCGAGGAGCGGGCAGGGCAACTTTACGGCCTTGGACTGATCGGCGGCTTCTGCCACCTCTACATCGGCCAGGAGGCAGTCGCGGTCGGGCTGCAGTCGGCAATGACCGTCGGAAAGGACAGTGTCATCACCGGCTATCGCGATCACGGGCACATGCTCGCCTACGGGATCGACCCCAAGGTGATCATGGCCGAGCTGACCGGCCGCGCGGCGGGCATCTCCAAGGGCAAGGGCGGTTCGATGCACATGTTCAGCGTCGACCACGGCTTCTACGGCGGCCACGGCATCGTCGGTGCGCAGGTGCCGCTCGGCACCGGCCTCGCGTTCAAGCACAAGTACAGTGAAGATGGGGGCGTTTGCCTCGCTTACATGGGCGACGGCGCAGTCAACCAGGGCCAGGTCTATGAGGCCTTCAACATGGCCAAGCTGTGGGACCTGCCGATCATCTACGTCGTCGAGAATAACAAATATGCGATGGGCACGTCGATCCAGCGCTCGTCGGCCGAGCCCGAGCTGTTCCGGCGCGGGCAGGCGCATCGAATCCCCGGCATGCAGGTCGATGGCATGGACGTGCTTGCGGTTCGCGGCGCGGCGGACGTTGCGCTGGAATGGACGCGGAGCGGCAAGGGCCCGATCCTGCTCGAGCTGCTGACCTATCGCTATCGCGGGCACTCGATGTCGGATCCGGCCCGCTACCGCACCCGCGAGGAAGTGCAGGACGTCCGCGAGCACAACGACCCCATCAGCCACGCCGAACGCGAACTCGTGAAGCTTGGCGTCAAGGAAGACGACCTCAAGGCAATCGACAAGGAAATCAAGGATATCGTGGTCGAAGCTGCGAAGTTTGCTGAGGATGCGCCCGAGCCTGCGCCCGAAGAGCTCTACACCGACGTGCTGGTTGGGAGCTACTGATGCCGACCGAGCTGAAGATGCCCGCCCTTTCCCCGACGATGGAGGAGGGCACGCTCGCCAAATGGCTGGTGAAGGAGGGCGACGACGTGAAGTCGGGCGACATCCTCGCCGAAATCGAGACCGACAAGGCGACGATGGAGTTTGAGGCCGTCGACGAAGGCAAGATCGCCAAGATCCTGGTGCCCGAAGGCACCGACGGGGTGAAGGTCGGTCAGCCGATTGCCTTGCTATCTGGGGAAGGTGAAGCTGCCAGCGACGCCGCTCCCGCCGAGGCGCCCAAGCCGGCGATGAAGGAAGAGCCTTCGGTGCCTGCGCCCGCCTCTCAACAGGATGAAGCAACCCCGACGCCACACGTGTTCGAGACCGCTGCTCGCGACCTCGTTGCCGATGTTGCCAAGACTCACGATGATCCTGAAGTGCCCGAAGGCACTCCACTCGTCACCATGACGGTGCGCGAGGCGCTGCGCGACGCGATGGCGGAGGAAATGCGCGCCGATGAGCGCGTCTTCGTGATGGGCGAGGAAGTCGCCGAGTACCAAGGCGCCTACAAGGTCACGCAGAACCTGCTCCAGGAATTCGGGGCCAAGCGCGTCGTCGACACGCCGATCACCGAATATGGCTTCGCCGGCATCGGCACCGGCGCGGCGATGGGCGGCCTGAGGCCCATCATCGAGTTCATGACCTTCAACTTCGCGATGCAGGCGATCGACCACATCATCAATTCGGCCGCGAAGACGAATTACATGTCGGGCGGACAGATGCGCTGCCCGATCGTGTTCCGCGGACCGAACGGCGCTGCGGCGCGCGTGGCTGCACAGCACAGCCAGAATTACGGTGCGTGGTACGCCAGCGTTCCGGGCCTCGTCGTCATCGCCCCCTACAGCGCCGCCGACGCTAAGGGATTGCTGAAGGCCGCCATTCGCACCGACGACCCGGTCGTGTTCCTCGAGAACGAGCTGCTTTACGGCCAGCATTTCGATGTGCCGCAGCTCGACGATTATGTCCTTCCAATCGGCAAGGCGCGAATCGTGCGTCCGGGCAAGGACGTAACCATCGTCACTTACTCGATCGGGGTCGGCGTTGCGCTTGAAGCGGCGCAAGAGCTGATGGCCCAGGGCATCAACGCGGAGGTGATCGACCTTCGCACGCTGCGTCCGCTCGACAAAGCGACGGTCCTCGAAAGCCTGAAGCGCACCAACCGCATGGTGGTTGTCGAAGAAGGTTGGCCGACCTGCTCGATCGCGTCGGAGATCATTGCGATCGCGATGACTGAGGGCTTCGACGATTTGGATGCGCCGGTCCTGCGCGTCACCGATATCGACGTGCCGCTGCCCTATGCCGCGAACCTGGAGAAGATGGCGCTAATCAAGGCGTCGCAGGTGGTCGAGGCGGTGAAGCAGGTCACCTATCGGTAATTTGCGCGACCGGGACCTCGTCCGGCTCTACTGGCCGGCCGACCTTCGCCCCGCGTTCGATGCATTGCTGGATATCGACGAGGCGATGGGGGAGGTCGTCTCGCGATCGACGCAGCCCGCGCTTGCCGCGATCAAGCTCGCCTGGTGGCGCGAGCGGCTTGGGGAGCTCGATCAGGGCAAGGTGCCGGCCGAACCTCGGCTGCAGGCCGCAGCGAAACAGCTTCTTTCGCGCGGTTTGAAAGGAAGCGATCTCGCAAAGTTGGAAGACGGTTGGGCTGCCTTGGTGGACGTGAGACCAGACCCAACGAGGATCGGCAGAAGGGGTGAGGCGCTGTTCGAGCTTGGCGCCCAGCTTCTCGGTGCCGAATTCAACGATGACGTGGCGCGGGGCGGGCGGTTGTTTGCCTCCGTCGATGTAGCCCGTCGCGGCCTCGCTCAATTTGCCTCAGAGGAATGCGATCTGAGCCGAACCACTATCGATCGTCCGCTCAGGCCTTTGACTGCCCTCGCCGCTCTGGCGGCGCGGGGCCCGCTCGAAGCCGAGGCGACGCCCGGCCGGGCGTGGGCCCTCTTGCGGCATCGATTTACGGGTCGCATTTAACGCTGGTTGACAGGAACGTCTCAAGAACAGAAAGGTGCGGGCGTGCCGAATCTCCTCGAACTGACGGAGATTTGCCTTGTTGCGTTTCTTTGCTGGCGTTGCCGCCTGCTTTCTCTTGATGACCGGTGCGTTTTTGATCTGGCAGTCCCATGCTGAGCAGGGGCCCGAACTTCCGGCCGCGCCGAAGCCTCAGGCTTATAACGCGTCGATGCTGGCCTCGAACTCTCTGCGGGCGCCGGAAGCGAGCCCGAAGAGCCGCGAGGAACGGCGCTTCAGCCGGGCCGATAAGAACAAGGACGGAAAGATCGAGGCCGAGGAGTTGCTCGGCGCACGGCGCAAGGCGTTCGCGAAGCTGGATTCGAACGGCAATGGAGCATTGTCGTTCGAGGAATGGGCTACGAAGACGATCGGGAAGTTTCAGGGTGCGGACGTAAACCACGACGGCGTGCTGACCGCTGCCGAATATGCGACTACCGCGCCACCGCCCCCCAAACATCCGAGCTGCAGCTGCCGACGTGAGACAACAACCGTGGCATCCGCCGACGATTGACCTTGCTGCCTTGGCTCCCGCCGCTAAGGCCTGGGTATGAGTTTGAAATCACTGACTTACACCAGCCTCGCCCGCCTCGACCTGGATGTGGGCGAGCTGGAGGCCATTCATCGTACGGCCCGAGCGGTGAATGCCCTCGAAGGAATTACCGGCATCCTTATCTTCAATGGCACACACTTCCTCCAGATCATCGAGGGTGCCCCAATGGCTATCGACGAGTTGGTGGAGCGGCTGCGGCGCGATCCGCGCCATAGCGGCATTGAGGTGCGCGACGAGCGTCCAGTCAAGGAGCGAAGCTTTCCTGACTGGTCGATGGAACTCGTAAAGGTCAGCGCGAGCTATTTCGACGCGAAGGATGAGGTCGCGGGCCGCCTGCCGGCGACGGTCGCCGAGCCGGTCAAGGACCGGGTGTTCCGCATGACCGAAGCAATTTCCGGCACGGTCTCTTTCTAGGTGGGTTCGCGGACCTTTACGTCGTTCAACCACGCGGCGAGTGCTGCCCGCGCACGATCGGTATAGGCCTTCTTGCGGTCGGCGCGTTTCAATCGGCCAACTAGCGGTGGCATGAGACCGAAGTTGACGTTCATTGGCTGAAACGTCTCGGCATCTGCGCCGCCGGTGATGTGGGCAAGGATGGCGCCGAGTGCGGTTTCGGGCGGAGGGGAGGAAAGGGATTCTCCGCGCAGCTCAGCAGCCGCAAAGCGGGCGGCGAGAATCCCTACCGCAGCGCTTTCGACATAGCCTTCGCAGCCGGTGATCTGCCCCGCAAAGCGAACGTTAGGCTTCGACTTCAGCCGCAGCTCGCCGTCGAGCAGCCGCGGCGAGTTGATGAAGCTGTTGCGGTGGATTCCGCCGAGGCGTGCGAACTCGGCATTCTCGAGACCGGGAATGCTTCGAAAGATGCGGACCTGCTCGCCATGCTTCAGCTTGGTCTGGAACCCAACCATGTTCCACAATGTGCCAAGGGCATTGTCCTGCCGCAGCTGTACGACGGCATGAGGCCAGCGGCCGGTTCGAGGATTGTCCAGGCCGGTCGGCTTCATCGGCCCGTAGCGGAGGGTCTCAGGTCCGCGCTCGGCCATGACCTCGATGGGCATGCAGCCCTCGAAATACGGCGTGTCCTGTTCCCAATCCTTGAACGGCATTTTCTCGCCGTCGACGAGAGCCTGGATGAAAGCGTCGTACTGCTCCTTGTCGAGCGGGCAGTTGATGTAATCCTTGCCGCCCTTGTCCCAGCGCGCGGCCATCCAGCACACATCCATGTCGATGCTGTCGCGGTGGACGATCGGGGCGATGGCATCGAAGAACGCCAGGCTGTCGGAGCCGGTTGCGCCGGCGATGCTGGCTGCGAGGCTTGCCGCGGTCAGCGGGCCTGTCGCCACGATCGTCGGTCCGGACAAGGGCAGGGCATCCACCCGCTCGCGCACGATCTCGACATTGGGCAGCGCTTCCAGCGCGCGCTGCACCTCGCCGCTGAACACGTCGCGGTCG
>JAFBAM010000080.1 GCA_019247755.1 Sphingomonas sp. | reverse complement strand
CATCGCTGGGTCGACACCGGCGGATACGTTACGCTGGAACGTCGATCGAAAAGCTCGGCGGCCGCCAAGCCCAAGTCTTCGTCAGCAAAATCTCAGTCGAAGAAAGGCCGCACCAAGGCCAAAGGCGGGACTCATCACGCGGCGAAGAGCGAGAAACGTGCCACGCCCTTCCTGAGCAAGTCAGAACTGAAGCGGTGTAAGGCCCTTACCGCACGGCAGCTTAGGCAGAACAGCAAATGCAGAGAGGGGTTGGAGCCGAAGAAGAAATCGGCCGCGCAGAAGGCTCGCCCGGTGAAGAGCCTGACCAAGGCCGAGATGCGCCACTGCAAGAGCCTCAGCGAGCGTCGGCTCAAGCGCGACAGCAAGTGCCGAACTGCGCTGCAAACCATAGTGAAGCCGAGCACCCGCAAGGCCAAGCCGGCCAAGAACCTGAGCAAGTCCGACCAGCGCCGCTGCAAGAAGATGAGCTACTCACAGCTGCTTCGAAACAAGGACTGTGCGGCGCTGCTGCAAAGCGAAGTCGAGGCGAGCAAATCGACCAAGCATCACTCCAAGACCCGAAAGGCTGAAGGAGGATCGAAGAAAGCCGCAGCCAAGAGCGACAAGGAGCATCAGAAAACCACGAAGCGGCATCGCTCCTGACGGCTGATTTCTCTTATCCACCGGCGATGGGCTTTCGGCCCCTTCACATCGCCAAAACCGCTCGCTATCAGGCCCGCCAACCGCGCTGGGCAGCCGTCCGGCACGACTTCGCCTAGGTGCCGTCCCGGCATCGAAAAGCAAGCAAGCGTCACAAAAGGGGTATGATGGCCACCAAGGCAAAATCAGCTGAGGTTCCCGCAACCGCAGATTCGGGCGGCGATGGTGTCCGCCGCCGCGATTTCCTCAACGTCGCGGCAGTCAGCTTCGCTGGTGTCGGCGGTGTCGCCGCGCTCGCTCCGCTGCTGGTCCAGATGTCGCCGTCGGCCGACGTCCTCGCGCTCGCGACGACGGAGGTAGATATCTCCAAGGTGCAGCCGGGGCAGGGGATCAAGACCCAGTGGCGCAAGCAGCCGGTGTTCATCCGCAACCTGACGCCGAAGGAAATCCAGGAAGCGAACGCCGTTTCGCTGTCCGATCTTCGCGATCCTGAAACGCTCGCCCAGCGGACCAAGCCCGGCAAGGCGAACTGGCTGATTACGCTCGGCGTCTGCACGCACCTCGGCTGCGTGCCGCTCGGGATTGGCGAGGGTGAGACCAAGGGTCCGTACGGCGGTTACTTCTGCCCGTGCCACGGGTCGATGTACGACACCGCCGCGCGCATCCGGCAGGGACCGGCGCCGAAGAACCTGATGGTGCCGGAATATAAGTTCACGTCGCCGACCATCGTGCAGATCGGCTGAGGGGCCAAACAGAGATGAGCTTTTCCTGGGCCAAGCCCTACGAACCGAAGAACCCATTCATGCGCTGGCTCGACGAGCGCCTACCGCTTCCGCGCCTGGTCTATGGCGCGATTGGCGGCGGCTATCCGGTGCCGCGCAACCTCAATTACTTCTGGAACTTCGGCGTCCTCGCTGGGATTTTCCTGACGGTCCAGATCGTCACCGGCATCGTTCTGGCGATGCATTATTACGCCACGACGGACGGCGCGTTCACCTCGGTGAACCAGTTGATCATGCGAGACGTCAATGCGGGCTGGCTGCTCCGCTACGCGCATATGAACGGCGCCAGTTTCTTCTTCCTGGTGACCTACATCCATATTTTCCGCGGGCTCTATTACGGATCCTACAAGGCGCCGCGCGAACTGGTGTGGATGCTCGGCCTCGTCATCTACCTGCTGATGATGGCGACCGGCTTCATGGGCTACGTCCTCCCCTGGGGACAGATGAGCTATTGGGGCGCGCAGGTCATCACCGGCTTCTTCTCGGCCTTCCCGATCATCGGTGAGCCGCTGCGCGTTTTCCTGCTCGGCGGTTACGCTCCCGACCAGGCCGCGCTGACGCGCTTCTTCTCGCTTCACTATTTGCTGCCGTTCGTGATCGCCGGCGTCGTGATCCTGCACATCTGGGCCCTCCATATTCCGGGCTCAGGCAATCCGACCGGCGTGGATGTGAAGAGCGAGAAGGACACGCTACCGTTCCATCCCTTCTACACGGCGAAGGACGGTTGGTTCGCGGCGGCCATGTTGCTCGCTTACTGCCTCGTCACCTTCTTCGTGCCGAACTACCTCGGCCACCCGGACAATTACATCCAGGCCAACCCGCTAGCGACGCCGGCGCATATCGTGCCCGAATGGTATTTCTGGCCGTTCTACGCGATCCTTCGCTCGTTCACGGTCGACTTCATCCTGCCGGCGAAGTTGTGGGGCGTGCTGGCGATGTTCGCGTCGATCCTGCTGCTGTTCTTCCTGCCGTGGCTCGACAAGTCGCCGGTCCGCTCGGGTTCTTACCGCCCGGTGTTCAAGCGCTTTTTCTGGCTGCTGGTCATCGACGTCTTCATTCTGGGATACATCGGCGGTGCGCCGATCAACTGGTGGCGTGTCGCGCTCGGCCAGGCCGCCGCGGCATATTATTTCATCCACTTCCTCGTAATCCTGCCCCTGGTCTCGGCCTTCGAGACGCCGTTGCCGCTACCGACCTCGATCTCGGACAGCGTGCTGCACGGTGAGGCGGCGGAGGCGGCTCCTGTGGGGCAGAAGGCGCCGCGACGCGGCTCGACGGCGACGGCCGGTTAAGGGGACAGCAGGGACATGCTTCGCTTCATTCTCGGATTTATCGGCGCCGTCTTCGCGGCGGTCCTGCTGATCTCCTTCTTCAGCAACCTTGCGACCTACTTCCAGAACCCGCCGGCGCCGCTCGCCGCGGAGGAGTTCCACAAGGAGCCGAAGGCGGTGCACTTCTCCTCGGACGGTCCGTTCGGGAAGTTCGACAAGGCCCAGCTTCAGCGCGGCTTCCAGGTCTATTCGGAGGTCTGTTCGGCCTGCCACAGCCTGAAGATGGTCTCGTTCCGCGACCTGAAGCAGCTCGGTTACAATGACGCCGAGATCAAGAAGATCGCTTCCGACTGGAAGACCCAGGTTCCGTCGATCAACCCGGATACCGGCGAGGCAGCGACGCGCAAGGCGCTGCCGTCGGACAACTTCCCGGCACCGTTCGCCAATGAGACCGCGGCGCGGGCAGCCAACAATAATGCGCTGCCGCCTGATCTTTCGCTGATCACCAAGGCGCGTGAGGGCGGGCCGCACTACGTTTATTCGCTGATCACCGGCTACACGAACCAGGCCGGATACAAGAACGAGAAGGGCGAGGAGCTTCTGAGGGAGTTCCCCGACGCGAAGACGCCGCAGAACCTGCACTTCAATCCGTACTTCGCGAATTTGAACATCGCGATGCCGCCGCCGCTGACCAGCAACGGGCAGGTGAGCTACGCGGACGGCACCAAGCCGACCGTCGACCAGATGGCGAAAGACGTCGCGGCATTCCTGGTGTGGACCGCCGAGCCGAACCTGGAGAGCCGGCACGCTGCGGGCCTCGCGGTGGCGATCTTCCTGCTGATCGCGAGCATCCTCGGGTACCTAGCCTATCAGCAAATCTGGCATGAGGCGAAGCGCGCGGTTCGCGTCACCGGCGCGCTCGATCCGGAGAACCAGGCGAAGAGCCGCCGTGCCAAGGCAAAGTCGGGCGTCGCCGGCTAACCGGATCGTTGACGATTGAGATCGGGCCGTCGGCATGCTGAGGTATGCCGGCGGCTTTTTTGTGCTGTGAGTGGGAGGGATGCATGAAGCGTTGCGTATGGATGTTGATGCCGTCGGTTGCACTGGTGTCGAGTGCGGCTGCCGCAGCGCCGGGGGATACCGCCAGGATCGTCGATGAGGGCATGAACCGCAGCCAGGTGATGCTGACCGCGCACGAGTTAATGGACGACATCGGTCCGCGGCTCACCATCTCCACCAACATGCGCAAGGCGCAGGATTGGGCGCTCGCGAAGTTCACGAGCTACGGCCTCACCAACGTCCACAAGGAAGGGTTCACCTTCGGCCGCGGCTGGGACATCATCGGCTCAAGCGTCAGGCTCGTGTCGCCGCGTCCGATCCAGCTTGTCGCCATCCCGGTAGCATGGACTCCCCCCACCAAGGGCACGCTCTCCGCGCCGGTCATTGTGGCACCGATGAACCGGCCCGAGCATTTCGCGGCCTACCGCGGCAAGCTGGCTGGTAAGATCGTCATGGTGACGCTGCCTGGGGACGGCCAGGAGCCGACCGACCCGCCGTTCCACCGCCTGACATCGGAGGAGATCTCCAAGGAGGACAAGTATCAGGTCCCGCATTTCGACCCCGAAGAGCAGAACGGCTTCCTGAAGCGGATCGACTTCTACCGACAGATGGACAAGTTCCTTGCGTCCGAGGGCGCGCTTGCGGTCGTCAAGAAGGCGCGCACGGACGGCAAGCTGGTGTTCGGCGAAGGCTACCAGCACGCGGTCGGCGATACGCCGCTGCTACCGACTGTGGAGATCGCTGCAGAGGACTATCGCCGTGTCGCTCGGATGGCGAAGCTCGGCGAGAATCCCGTCCTCGAGATCAGCAACGACGTCCGCTACCTCGATCAGGACCGTAATGCCTACAATATCATTGCGGACATTCCGGGCAGCGATGCGAAATCCGGCTATGTCATGGCCGGCGCGCACTTCGACAGCTGGGTCGCTGGCGACGGCGCGTCCGACAATGGCGCGGGCTCGGTGGTCGTCATGGAGGCGGCGCGGATCCTTCGCACGCTCGGTGTCAGGCCGAAGCGGACGATCCGCTTCGCTCTATGGTCCGGCGAGGAGCAGGGCCTCTACGGCTCCGCTAACTATGTGCAGCAGCATCTCGCCGCTCGCCCCGGCGCAATCGGGCCGGGCGGCGTGCTGCTGTGGGACAAGCTGGTCCGCAATTATCCGGTGACGCTTCTGCCGGGCTACGGCGCGCTGAAGGCCTATTTCAACATCGACAACGGGTCAGGAAAGGTGCGCGGCATTTATGCCGGGGGCAATTCGGCCGCTGTGCCGTTGCTCCGCGACTGGTTGTCGCCGTTCGACGCTATGGGCGCGGGCGCGGTCGTAGCCGGTCCGACCACCGGGACCGATCACGAGCCTTTCCAGGCAGTCGCGATTCCCGGCTTCCAATTCATCCAGGATCCGCTCGATTACGAGACCCGCGTGCACCATTCGAGCATCGATACGCTGGACCATATGAAGGGAGACGACCTTCGCCAGGCCGCCGTGGTCCTGGCCGGGATGCTGCTTCAGGCAGCGAACAGCGACAAGGAGTTGCCGCGGCCGCCGGTACCAACGCAGCCGTCCGCGAGCGATCCGTTCAAATACGACCTGCCAGAACCGAAGTGACGGCGCCTTGCGAGTTAACGATAATTCAGCAGCCGTTCACTTGGACAGGCGCGTACGAGACATTGTAACCTCCTGAGTATTGGAGACTCGATATGCGAATTGCTCGGTCTGGACTTGCAGCGCTCGCGGCCGTCAGTGGTCTCGCGCTCAGCGGCTGTGCCTACGACATGTATGGGGACGGCTATGGCGGATATGGTAGCTACGGCTACGGCTATCCGCACAGCGGCGTCTCCATCGGCATTGGCTACGGCGGAGGCTATGGCGGCTATTACGGCGGCTACGGATATTATCCATATGGTGGCTACGGCTATTACGATCCCTTCGGCTGGTACGGCGACTATTACTATCCGGGTACCGGCATCTATGTGTACGACCGCTATCGGAACCGTCACCAGTGGAACGACGACCAGCGCCGCTATTGGGAGCAGCGTCGGCAGCGCTGGCAGAGTCACAACAACGGCGGCACTACTACGACCCAAACTACGGAGAACTGGAGCGGCTGGGACCGTTCGCAATGGCGGAACCGCCAGAGCTCGGCCGGGACCACCACGACGAGCAACTGGTATAACAATGGTTCCGGAAACTGGCATCGCAGCCAGGGTAGTTCGTCGTCAGCCCCGCAAGGCAGCGGCGGTGGGCATCGGGACGGTGGCCATCACTCTCACGAGCGGTCGGACGAGCGTCCTCAATAAGACTAGTCTGCCGCGCGCCGGCGTATCAGGACGATAGAAACAAAGGTCATCACGACCTCGTCATTCTGATTGGTGACGATCGTCTGCGTCCGGAATGACCCCATCTCCGGACGGCTGCGCGAGGGCGTCTTTTCTAAAATTTGTCCGCGCACGTGGAGCGTGTCACCGGGATAGACGGGACGCCGCCAGCGCAGCTCGTCGATGCCAGGTGAGCCAAGGCCAGCTTGCTTATGTTCGACCACATGCCGGGCGATTACCGACATCGTCATCGCGGTCGTGTGCCAGCCACTGGCCGACATTCGCCCGAAGTGCGTCTTCGCCGCTTCCTCGTCCGAAAGATGGAAGGGTTGCGGGTCGTACTTGCGCGCGAACTCGAGCACTTCCTCGCGCGTGACTTCGTAGGAGCCGAATTCAGTTTCGGTGCCGACCTTCAAGTCTTCGAAATAGATCATCGAAGTGGCGCATAGCGGCCCGCAAAGCTTGGCGCTACGGTACGGCC
>JAFBAM010000200.1 GCA_019247755.1 Sphingomonas sp. | reverse complement strand
AGGTGCTGAACGCGCGCCGCGCCCGCGGCCGCAAGAAGCTCAGCGCCTAACCACCATCTCAAAGCGCGCGGACTTCCTCGCCGCGAACGGCGGTCTGCGCACCACCATGCCCGGCTTCATCCTGCTCGTCCGTGACCGCAAGGACTCGGACCCGCGCATGCGTGTGGGCTTCACGGTCACCAAGAAGATCGGCGGCGCGGTTGTCCGCAACCGAATGAAGCGCCGCTTTCGTGCGCTCGCACGTGAGATCGTGCCGGCGAAGGGCTTTGCAGGCGCTGACCATGTGATGATCGGCCGCGCCAAAGGCATCGAGCGCGACTACGGTTTGCTTCGCTCCGAGCTGACGAGCGCACTCGACAGGCTGCGCAAACCGTGATCGGCAAGCTGATGATCCTGGTCGCCAAGGGCTGGCAGAAAGGCCCGTCGCAAATCCTGCCGCCGAGCTGCCGCTACCAGCCGAGCTGCTCGGCCTATGCGATCACCGCAATAGAACGCTATGGCGCCGCACGCGGCGGATGGATGGCGCTGAAGCGTATTCTCCGCTGCAACCCATGGGGCGGCCAAGGCTACGACCCAGTCCCGTAAGAGGATCGACGACACGTGAACGACAGCAAGAATTTGATCCTCGCGGTGGTCCTGAGCGCGCTGGTGCTGCTTGGCTGGACTTGGGCTGCGAACAAATATTTCCCGACCTCGAACCCGCCAAGCAGCAAAATTGAGGCCGGAAAGCAGCAGCCATTGCCGCAGACGGGCACGCAGCCCTCCGTTTCCGAAGCTCCAAAAGTGACCCAATCAGTCGCCGCGGCGGTTGGTTCGGGGCAGCGGGTCGCGATCCGCACGCCGTCGCTGTCGGGTTCGATCAACCTCAAGGGCGCGCAGATCGATGACCTGCTGCTGCTCAACCAGAAGCAGACGATCGCCAAGAATTCGCCGCCGGTGCGGCTGCTATCGCCGCTAGGCGCGCCCGGCGCTTACATCGCGCAGTTCGGATGGACGGCTGTCAGCGGGCAGGCCCCTGCCCTCGATTCCATTTGGACCGCGGACCGCCAGGTGCTTTCACCCGGCCAGCCGGTGACGCTGTCGACGCAGACGGCCAATGGCACACGCTACCAGATCAAGATCGCCGTCGATGACGGCTATCTCTTCACGGTCCAGCAGAGCGTCCTGAACGCCGGCGGCCAGCCGATCAGCCTCCGTCCGATCGGGCTCGTCAGCCGAGCAACCAAGTCGGCGGACATCTCGACCTGGACCAATCACGTCGGGCCGATTGGCCTGTTCGACGGCAAGGCCAATTACAGCGTCAATTGGAAGGATCTCGACGACGGCAGCAGCCAGAGCTTCAACAACAGCAACGGCTGGCTCGGGTTTACCGACAAATATTGGCTGACGGCGCTGGTGCCGCAGGCCGGCATGAACGGCGAGTTCCGCAAGTCGCCGAGTGGCGGCTACCAGGCGGATTACGCGCTAGCTCCCCTCACCGTTGCTCCAGGCCAGACCGTAACCACGCAGACCCGGCTGTTCGCGGGCGCCAAGGAGAAGGTGTGGCTCGACCGCTATGAGGATGCGGGCATCACCAAGCTCTCCAAGTCGATCGACTGGGGCTGGTTCGAATTCTTTATGCGGCCGATCTTCGACTTGCTGATGTTCCTGTTCCACACGGTCGGGAATTTCGGCGTGGCCATCATCTGCCTCACGCTGATCGTCCGGGCGATCATGTTCCCGATCGCGCACAAGCAGTTCCAGTCGATGGCCGCGATGCGCAAGATCCAGCCGAAGATGAAGGCGCTGCAGGAGCGCTTCAAGGACGACAAGCAGCGGCAGCAGCAGGAGATCCTCAAGCTCTACCAGGCCGAGAAGATCAATCCGGCCGCGGGCTGCCTTCCGATCCTGCTCCAGATCCCGGTGTTCTATGCACTCTACAAGGTGCTGCTGGTCAGCGTCGAAATGCGCCACCAGCCCTTCGTCGGCTGGATCAAGGACCTGTCGGCGGCAGACCCGCTAACGCCGGTGAACCTCTTCGGTCTGCTCCATTTCAGCCCGCCGGCGATGCTCGCCATCGGCGTCCTTCCGATCCTGGTCGGCGCGACCCAGTGGCTGTCGATGAAATTGAACCCGCAGCCGATGGACCCGGCACAGGCGCAGGTGTTCGCGATCATGCCCTGGTTCCTGGTTTTCATCATGGCGCCGTTCGCGGCCGGGCTGCAGCTCTACTGGATCACCAACAACGTGCTGACGATGGCGCAGCAATGGTGGCTGTATAGGAAGTACGGGCTGCACTTCAGCGACACGCACCCGGTCCACACATGAGCGAGGCCGCGGAACTGGAACTGGCTGAGAAGGCTCGCAAGCTATTCGCCGGGCCGATCAACTTCCTGAAGTCCGCGCCCGGCCTCCCGTTCCTGCCCGACCCTGACGCCCCGGAAATTGCGTTCGCGGGTCGATCGAACGTCGGCAAGAGCTCGCTCCTCAATGCGCTAACCAACCGCAAAGCGCTCGCGCGCACATCGAACACGCCGGGACGTACGCAGGAACTCAACTTCTTCGACGTAGGCGAGCCGCTGCAACTACGGCTGGTCGATATGCCGGGATATGGATTCGCCGAAGCACCGAAGGACATGGTCAAGCGCTGGCGCTTTCTCGTGAACGATTATCTGCGCGGGCGTGCGGTGTTGAAACGGGCGCTCGTGCTGGTCGACTCCCGTCACGGGCTTAAAGAAGTCGACCGCGAGATCATGCACATGCTCGACGATGCGGCGGTCAGTTACCACCTTGTCCTGACCAAGGGAGACAAGGTGAAGCCGTCTGCGCTCGGCGCAATTTACGAAACGACGATGGTCGAAGCCGCAAAACACCCCGCCGCTCACCCGTTCATCTTCACCACGTCCAGCGAAACCGGTAGCGGCATCGCCGAGTTACGAAGGGCGATCCTCGAAGCGGCGGCGTCCTAGGGAGACAGGTTTGTTCAAGCTGATCATCGGCAACCGTGCCTATTCGAGCTGGTCGTTCCGGGGTTGGCTGGCGTGCAAGCAGAGCGGCGAGGAGTTCGAGGAGCTCGTCGTGCCGATGTTCGACGAGGATTGGGAGAAGCGGCGCGAAGGCGACGAGTTCGCTCCATCGCTCGGCAAGGTGCCAATCCTGTGGGACGGCGAAATAGTGGTCTGGGACAGCCTGGCGATCATCGAGTTCTTGTCGGATCGGTACGGCGACGCGCTCTATTGGCCCGAAGACGAGGGTGCTCGAGCGGTCGCTCGCTCGATGTCGGCCGAGATGCATTCGGGGTTCGCCAACCTGCGCCGCGAGCTGCCGATGAACGTGCGCAAGACTTTCCCGCCAGCCAAGTTAAGCGATGCGGTGCGCGAGGAGATCGACCGAATCCTGAAGCTTTGGGC
>JAFBAM010000261.1 GCA_019247755.1 Sphingomonas sp. | reverse complement strand
GCAAGACGTCTGCCGACAGGAGTGGGATAGGGATTTATCGCATGAACAAGTTTGTCGTCATGACCGCGCTCAACGCGGCGCTGCTTCCGGCTGCTGCGCTCGCCCAGGGCGGCGGTGGCGGAATGATGCAAAAGGACCAGACGCGAGCCGAGGCTCAGCAGCGGACCGACATGATGTTCCAGATGCTGGACGCCAACCATGACGGCACGGTCACGCGCGACGAGGCCAACCAGGCGCTGGCGAATTTCCAGGCATCGCGTGGCGGCGACGACAATGGTGGCCAGCGCGGCGGACGTCTGCAGCGAATGATCGACGAGGCGTTCGCGACTTCGCAGTCGCTGACCCTTCAGCAGTTCGAAGCGCAGTCGCTAGCCCGTTTCGATGCCGCCGATGCCAATCACGATGGGATTGTGACTGCGGCCGAGCGGCAGGCCGCGCGTGGCCAGCAGGCGGCGCCGGCCAAGACCGTGGCGCAGAGCCCGATCACGACGCCGGTGAAGCCTCAGTAAACGCGCCGCTGCGCGTTCACTAACATCCGCAAAAGCATGGCCACGGGGCGAGGCACACCGACCTTGCCCTCGAGCCACAAGCTGACCGCCGAGCGCGAGACGCCGATAGCCTGCGCCAGATCGTTCTGGGTCCGGTAGCCGAGGCTGCGCATCGCCGAGCGGAGCTCGTCGGGCGCCATCGAAGCCAGCATTTCGCGATTCTCGCTCATCTGCGGGGCGGTGCTCATCTAGATGGCATCTGCCCCGCGGTCGCCGGTGCGGATCCGGATCGCCTGCTCGACATCGAATACGAAGATCTTCCCGTCGCCGATGCGCCCGGTGCGCGCCGCATTCTCGATCGCCTCGACGGTGTTGTCGACGAGGCTGTCCTCGACCACCACCTCGATCTTCACCTTGGGCAGGAAATCGATGACATATTCCGCACCGCGATAGAGCTCGGTGTGGCCCTTCTGGCGGCCGAAGCCCTTGACCTCGGTCACGGTGATTCCCGACACGCCCACTTCGTGCAGCGCGTCCTTCACATCGTCGAGCTTGAAAGGCTTGATGATCGCTTCGATCTTCTTCACGCGGAAGTCCCCATGCGAACGGCTGAAATGCTAATGCCCAATCGCCGCCGCATTTGGAAGGCAGGGGCGCCGACGAAATGAAAGCCATCATCCTTTCCGCAGGGCAGGGCTCGCGCCTTGGCCATATGGTCGACGACAGGCCCAAGTGCCTGATCGACTTCAACGGCCGTACGTTGCTCGACCGGCAGCTCGATACGCTGGAGGCGAACGGCGTTAATGAGGCGGTCGTCGTCACGGGTTTCCATGACGACACAATTGAGGAAGCGCTGGCGAAGCGGACCGGCGGCCCGAGCGTGCGGACGATCTTCAACCCCTTTTACAAGGTCGCCGACAATACCGGCTCGCTCTACATGGCGCGCGAGGAGCTGCAGGGCGACTGCCTGATCTGGAACGGCGACACTCTGGTTTCGACCGCTTTGATGCGGAAGGTCGTGGCGAACGACCGGTCTGGCATCTGCGTCACCGTCGACCGCAAGGACAGCTACGACGACGACGACATGAAGGTGATCCGCGAGCCGGACAGCGGGCGGCTGCGCGCGATCGGGAAGAGGATCAGCGAAGGCGTGAACGCGGAATCGATCGGGCTACTGGCCTTCCGGTCGGGTGGCGCGGAGCAATTCCGCGGCGCGATCGAGGAAGCGATGCGGACCAGCGAAGGCACGACCATCTGGTATCTGAGGGTCATCCACCACCTGGCGCAGAGCGGTGAGGTGTGGACGCTCGACATCAAGGGTGAGGAATGGGGCGAGGTCGACTTTCCGCCCGACGTCGAGGCGGCGCGCGAGCTGACCGCGCGCTGGGATGCGGAGGCCAAGGCCGCGGTAGCCTGATGGGGGCGCTGCGCATCCCGGTTGGTGATGAGAGCGTCTCTGCGCTGTTCGTCCGGCCCGAGAATGCGAAGGCGATCTATGTTTTCGCGCACGGCGCGGGCGCCGGAATGACCCACAAGGCGATGGAGTCGAACGCGCAAGGACTGGCGGAGCGCGGAATTGCGACGCTGCGCTACCAGTTCCCGTACATGGAGAAAGGGTCGAAGCGGCCCGACCCGCCCAGGATCGCGCATGCGGCGGTAAGGGCCGCGGCAGCGCAGGCATCAAAGCTTTCGCCAGACCTGCCGTTGTTCGCCGGCGGGCGGTCATTCGGTGGACGGATGACATCGCAAGCGCAGGCGATCGAGCCGCTCCCTGGCGTGCGCGGGCTGGCATTCCTTGGCTTCCCTCTGCACCCAGCGGGCAAGCCGGGGATCGAGCGCGCCGATCACCTGGCGCAGGTGCAAATCCCGATGCTTTTTGTATCCGGCTCTCGCGATGCGCTGGCTGAAATGGACCTGCTGAGGCCGGTCGTGGAGGGGCTTGGCGACCGTGCTACGCTGCATGTCGTCGACGGAGCCGATCACTCCTTCAGGATTGCGGCCAAGGAAAGTGAAGCGCTCGACGCGATGGCGGAATGGATGCTCGACCGAGTCTAGGGAAGGGAACGGGGCGGATGAAGATTGCGGTGATCGGCCTCGGCCGGATGGGCTCGAACATTTCCCGAAGGCTGATGGGCGGCGG
>JAFBAM010000172.1 GCA_019247755.1 Sphingomonas sp. | reverse complement strand
CGCCAGATACATGGCGCCTTGACCCGCGGAGTTCCCGCCACCTATCACCAGCACCCGTCGGCCGCTGAACACCGGTGCTTCCGTAGTCGCAGCGCCATAATACACCCCAGCTCCGGTGTGCTCCGCCACGCCCGGCGCAGGATGCTCGCGATAGACCATGCCGGTCGCGGCCAGCATCGCTCGCGTGACGATCTGGCGCCCATCGGCGAGCGTGAGCCGCTTGTATCCCGCATCTATCGAAACTGCGGTCACTTCAAGCGGCACCAGAAACTCGGTGCCGAGCCGCTGAGCCTGTGTCAGGGCGCGGCGTGTTAGTTCGCTTCCGCTGACGCCGGCCGGAAATCCAAGATAGTTCTCGATCCGGGAACTAGTGCCTGCTTGACCGCCCGGCGCATGCCGGTCGAGCAGCAGCGTCCGCAGTCCTTCCGATGCGCCATACACGGCCGCTGCGAGGCCAGCCGGACCGGCGCCGACGATAACAAGGTCGTACAGATCAAGAACACACGTCAGCGATAAGCCGAGGCGTTCAGCTAAGTGGCTGATCTCAGGGTTGCGCAGCACCGAACCATCCTCGAAGAAGAGCACGGGCAGTTCGTCTAGATCAGCGACGGCAACGTCCAACAATGCGCGCGCATCGGGGTCCCGCGTGACATCCAGCCAGCGATACGGAATCAGATTGCCGGCTAAAAAGTCCTTGATCGCATGTGACCGAGGCGACCATTGATCTCCAATCAGCCTCAGTCCCTTCGCCTCGGGCAAGTATTCCGCTTGCCAGGCGTCGAGGAGATCGTCAACCACCGGGAACAGACGTTCCTCTGGCGGGGCCCAGGGCTTCGACAGATAGTAATCAACATGCGCGTCGTTGATCGCTTTCACTGCCGCGTCGATATCCGAGTAGGCGGTAAGCAGAACGCGCCGTGCGAGCGGGTATACCTCGCGCGATTTGGCCAGCACGTCACTGCCTAGCATGCCGGGCATGCGTTGATCGCTGATAATCAGTGCGAGCGAATCTCCGCGGGTTTTCAGTTCGCGCGCGGTCGCGAGCGCCTCTTGCCCTGATGGCGCGCTCATGACCGTGTAGTGCTCTCGATACTTGGAGCGGAGGTCGCGACGCACGGCGGCCAGCACCTGCGGATCGTCATCCACAATGAGGAGGACAGGGTTCTTCAGGGATGTCCTCCCGCTCCGTTCACCCCGGCAAGCGGCAGGACAACCCGAAACTCCGTTCGGCCCGGCTGCGATTCGACCGAGATTTCACCGTCGTTATGGTGCACCAGCCGCCGCACTATATCCAGGCCGAGGCCGGTGCCAAGGCCCACCGGCTTCGTTGTGAAAAACGGGTCGAAAATGCGCTCACGGATGTCTGCTGGGATGCCGGTCCCATTATCGATGATTCGTACCACTGCGCACTGACGTTCACGCTGCGCCAGCACCTCGACCCGGCCCGAGTCCGGGACGGCGTCAATGGCATTGTCAAGCAGGTTCGACCAAATCTGGTTGAGCTCGCCCGCAAAGCCAAGGACCCGCGGCAGGTCGGGTTCTACCTGAACAATCACGGCGACCGATTTCGTCCGCGCCTTCGACCTAAGAACCGCAACCGTATTGCTCAAGCCTTGTACCAAGTCCACCGCTTCAACAACTGGTGCCTGATCCATGTGCGTGAAGCCCTTAATCGCTGCCACCAGGCCGGAGATTCGCATCGCGGCGTCCTGAATCTCCGATGCAAGTCTGTGTACCGAACATCCGGCCGCGGCCGACCGCACCGCAACGTTTAAAGCCGGCCCATCTACGGCGTCGGCTAAACGATTGAGCGCTTCGATAGTCACAGGCGTTTCGGCAAGCTCTTCCGCGATCGCGCTGTCCGCACCGTGATCGGCGAGCCAGTCGGCGATAGCCTCTTCTCGTTCGGCTTGTTCAACGGGTGAGCGTACCACGTCCACCAGGGCGGATGCGCAGGCGGTATGAACTGTATCCAAGGCTGTAAGTTGGGAGTCGTTCAGTTGCAAAGCTCCCAGCATGCGCGACGCCCGCTCCGAGTCCCTCAGCCGGTCCTCGAGTATTGCCGCATCGCGTTCTATGGCCGCTGCAGGGTTGTTCAATTC
>JAFBAM010000177.1 GCA_019247755.1 Sphingomonas sp. | reverse complement strand
TGATACGGTTCGGCACTGGCCCTGCGCCTGGACGAATCCCTCGAGCAGATCCGCTGGAAGATTGTCGACGACGTCCCAGCCCATGTCCTCCAGGGCATCGAGGACAGTCGACTTGCCTGCTCCGGACATACCCGTGACAAGCAGCAGGCGCGGCCGAGCTCGCTCACCCGGCCCCGCGGAACTCACTTGAACTTGAGGCCCATTCTGTCGAGGGCGAGTGCGACTTTCGATGGCGCGGAAGCAGTCATTGCGTCCACGCTGACGAGCGGGACCTTTATGCCCAACAGCGGCCGTTCGCGGCTGTCATCGGGCAGGCGCTGAATCTCGCTGCTGGTCAATTCAACGATCAGGGCCACGGGCGCGCTATCGACCCGTTCCATCTCGACGATGCCGATGCCGCGAACCTCGAGCTTGCCCGCGATCGTCGGCGGAGCAGAGGCGATGATCCGTTCGCCGTCTTTCTTGATGACCGTTTGATCGTCACTGACGAGGTCGTAGCCGCGGTCGATGAGACGAAGCGTCAGGTCGGATTTGCCTGATCCCGACGGTCCAGTGATCAAGACGGCACGACCGTCCTGGGCCACGGTGCTGCAGTGAAGAGTCTCGGCGCTGAGGCGCGGACCGGGCTGAGGGTTGAATTTGTTCATTCGCGGTCTGCCGCTGGAAGCCGGATGGTGAAACGGGCACCCGAAGGCGCGTCGTCGCGGTCCTGCACGTCAATCTCCCCGTCATGGCCATTCACGATTGCCTGGGCGATGGCAAGGCCGAGGCCGGAATGCCGGCCGAAATTCTCGCCCTCCGGCCGTACTGAATGGAAGCGGTTAAAAATCGCCTCACGGGCCTCAGGCGGAACGCCGGGGCCCTCGTCATCGATACGAATGCGAACCTCGTCGCCGACCCTCGCGGCGGCTATTTCGACCAGGCCGCCGGGCGGCGAGAAGCTGACGGCGTTATCGATGATCGCATTGATCGCTCGAGCGAGCCGATCTGGCTTACCCATAACCGCCGCGCTGTTTTTGCGCGGCCGGGCGAAAGCAAGGCGTGCGTCGCCCGTCTCGCGGCGCGTTTCCCAGCTGTGGACGAGCTGTTCGATCAGCGGCCCTAGATCTACGCGCTCGAAAGTGGCCCGGGCGAGTTCGGCATCTGTCCGCGCGGCTTCACTAATGTCGCTGATCAGCCGGTCGAGGCGTCGTACGTCCTCACGCACGATCTTCCTGAGTTGCTCGCGCAGGTCCGGGTCGTCGACGCGGTCGAGCCCGTCCACAGCGGAGCGCAGCGAGGCGAGGGGGTTCTTCAGCTCGTGTGTGACGTCGGCGGCGAACGCTTCGATGTTATCGATTCGGTGCCGGAGGGACTGGCTCATGTCGGAAACGGCCCGAGCAAGCAGCCCGATTTCGTCGCTTCGCGTCGGGAGCCTCGGAACGTTCACCTCGCGCGAGCGGCCCAGGCGAACTCTATGGGCTGCGATGGCCAGCCGGCGGAGCGGTCGAACGATGGTGCGGGCAAGAAACAGCGAGAGGAGGACGGAAAGTCCCACCACGAACATCATCGCGGCCACAATGAATGCCCGTTGTCTGTGGACGGTGCGGGTGAAGGCGCGATCGTTGTCCGTCGCGAGCAACGTTTCTGCCCCTGAAGGCACGGCCGCCGAAATTACGGGAGTCAGGTCAGGTGCATTGCGTACAGCCGTCACGGCCTTCCCCGTGGCGCGGGCTTGAAGAGCCTCGGGCCATGCCTCTAGCCGGTCCACGGGCGGTTCGACGAACTCGTCAGGGGATCTCGCGCCGACCAACGCGTTGAAACCGCGATCGAGAGACCGGGCAACATCTTTCGTCCATTTTTGAGTGTTCGGATCGACGAGTTGGTAGGTTGGCCCAGTCCTCCTCCAGCTGTCGGCGATCAGGTGTCCATCGGCGCCGTACATCCGGAGCCGGGTCCCGGTCGTTTTGGATATGGTCGCAAGGATGGGCTCGCGATCTTCTGGACCGGCGGCCAAAATCGCCTGGGCGGTTGCAGTTGCTTCAATCCTTGTTTGGCGGACCCGCTCCTTACTCAAGCGGTTGCGGAACACGTCCAGGTAAAGGGTGCTCAATGCTACCAGCAGTAAGGTGATGAGATTGAGCGCGAGGATCCGGTGAGAGAGCGACCATCGGCCTGACCAGCTCAGCCGAAGATCGGCCTCTTCACTGCTCGTCGAATCGGTATCCGACGCCATAGAGGGTCTCGATTGAATCGAACTCTGGGTCGACGGCTCGGAACTTTCGCCGGATGCGCTTGATGTGGCTGTCGATGGTGCGGTCGTCGACATAAACATCGTCATTATACGCAACATCCAGCAATTGATTGCGCGTTTTGACGACGCCCGGCCGCTGGGCGAGTGCCTCGAGGATCAGGAACTCGGTGACGGTCAGGCTGACGTCGCGGCCGTTCCAATGGATTTTGTGACGGGCGGGATCCATGACCAGCCGGCCTCGCTCCAGACGCGGGGGCTCGGGCTCGCTGCTGGCGGCTGTCGCTTCACCGCGCTCAAGCTCCTGCCGGCGAAGGATTGCTCGGGTTCGGGCGACCAGGAGACGTTGCGAAAAGGGCTTCGAAATATAATCGTCAGCGCCCATCGCGAGTCCGAGCGCCTCGTCAAGCTCATCGTCCTTGGAGGTCAGGAAGATCACCGGCATTGAGCTGAACTCGCGGACGCGCCGGAGTAGTTCCATCCCATCCATTCCGGGCATCTTGATGTCGAACACACCAAGATCGGGAGGATTGTCGGCCATGGCTTTCAGTGCTGTCGGAGCGTCAGAGTAGACCCGGGTAACGAATCCTTCCTGCTGAAAGGCGATTGAAACCGAAGTCAGGATGTTGCGGTCGTCATCGACCAGCGCGATCACTTGGCTCATCCGCTCTTTTTGCGCCCCCGGCCGCTCAATGGAAGCGGGCTTAACCAGTGCCCCACAGTGAGACAAGAAGCCCTCAGGGCTTTTGACCCGACCGCTTTTTCGGGGTTATAGGCGTTTCTACGCATACGTATTCGGCGGCAGGCCCACCGGCCGCCGCCGTTTCGACATTAGGAAAGGAATGTTCGTCAGTGACCGACCGGGTTCCACACAAGGGTTTGGACGCGCAGGGTATCGCGACGTCCGCGAAGATTTTCTGGAACCTGCAGACGGCGCCACTGGTCGAGCATGCGCTCCAGCGGCGCGAGGGCCGCCTGACGAAGGACGGTGCACTGCTGGTCGATACCGGCAAGTTCACGGGCCGCAGCGTCAAGGACAAGTTCGTCGTTCGCGACGCCACGACCGAGGACACGATCAACTGGGGCGCGATCAACCAGCCAATGACGGTTGAGCATTGGGCAAATTTGAAGGCCGATTTCCTGGCTGCGCTGGAGGACCAGAAGGAACTCTACGTCGCCGACCTTTTCGGCGGAAGTCAGCCCGAATACCGCGTGAACGTGCGCGTCATCAACCAGATGGCCTGGCATAACCTGTTCGTCCGGACCCTGCTGGTGCGGCCGAAGCCGGAAGAACTGGCCGGTTTCACGCCCGAATACACAATCATCAACCTGCCCAGCTTCAAGGCCGATCCGGCACGTCACGGCAGTCGCAGCGATACGGTGATCGCCGTGAACTTCACGGAAAAGATGATCCTGATCGGCAACACCGAATATTCGGGCGAGATGAAGAAGGGCGTTTTCGGCCTCCTCAACTTCCTGCTCCCAGCAAAGGGCGTGATGCCGATGCACTGTTCGGCCAACATCGGAGCCGACGGGAAGAGCGCGATCTTCTTCGGCCTGTCCGGTACCGGCAAGACCACGCTTTCGGCCGACGCCAGCCGCACTTTGATCGGCGACGACGAACATGGCTGGTCGGACACGGCGGTCTTCAACTTCGAGGGCGGCTGCTACGCCAAGATGATCAACCTCTCGGCCGAAGGCGAGCCGGAGATCTATGCGACGACCAAGATGTTCGGCACGATCCTCGAGAACGTGACGATGGACGAAGATACGCGGGAACTAGACTTCACCGACGCCAGCAAGACCGAGAACACCCGCGGCGCTTATCCGATCGAGTTCATTCCGAACACGAGCGAGAAGAACCTCGGCCCGCCTCCGTCGACTATCATTTTCCTGACCGCCGATGCGTTCGGCGTGCTGCCGCCGATCTCACGGCTCACTCCCGACCAGGCGATGTACCACTTCCTGTCGGGTTACACCGCCAAAGTCGCGGGCACCGAGATTGGCGTAACTGAGCCGACTGCGACCTTCTCGACTTGCTTCGGTGCCGCGTTCATGCCGCGCCCGCCGTCGGTTTACGGCAATCTGCTCAAGAAGCGCATCGCCGAGGGCGGCGCGGATTGCTGGCTGGTCAACACGGGGTGGACCGGCGGGAAGTATGGCGTCGGCAAGCGCATGCCGATCAAGGAAACGCGCGCGCTGCTGAACGCCGCGCTCGACGGCAGCCTGAACGACGTTGAATTCCGCAAGGACCCGAACTTCGGCTTCGAGGTTCCGGTATCCGTGCCGGGCGTGGACACGTCGATCCTCGACCCGCGCAATACCTGGTCGAACCCGGCCGAATATGATGCAACGGCCGCGAAGCTCGTCGACCTGTTCGTCGAGAATTTCGCGCAATTCGCTGACCAGGTGGACGAGGGGGTCCGACAAGCGGCGCCGAAGTCTGCGCGACAACAAGCGCTAGCCTCTCCCACCCAAGCCACAGCCGCTTAACGACCCGGTCGTCGATCGGGCCTCATCAAGGACCCGATCAATGACCGATTACACACCGAGGCTTTTTTCCAGCGACGCCGACATCGAGCATGTCGGCGAACACTTCCTCGCGCGTTCGCTTCCGAAGGCGGAGTGGACGCACGAGGCTCATCTCGCGACAACAACGTGGCTGCTGCTTCGCCGGCACGATATCGACGTGGACGAGGAACTCCCCAGCCTCATCCGGCGCTACAACGAGAGCGTCGGCGGGGTGAACGACGACACGCAGGGCTATCATGAGACGATCACCCGCACGTTCCTTGCCGGCGTCAGGCTGTTCCTCAGCGAAGCCGACCTCAAAGCGCCTCTCCACGAACTGGTCAACGAATTGCTGCTGTCACCGATGGGCCGACGCGATTGGCCGTTCCGCTTCTATTCGCGCGACCGGCTGTTCTCCGTCGAAGCGCGGCGGGGCTTTGTCGAGCCGGACGTGGCGGCGCTTCCCTGGTCGGAATCGCCTGCTACGAATAGTGCCGTTCGTTGAGAGGGCGGGACATGACGAAATCGCTGAGATTAGTTTGTGCATTGCTGGCTGGCACCGTCGTGTCGTTTCCGTCGAGTGCTTTTGCCCAAGGTCCTTCGCCGACAACGGCACCGGCGAACGCTGCCGACGCCAAGCTACGCGGCCTCTACGACGGCTATGCCGCCTGGGATGCGAAGGAGTCGGAGCAATTTCTGGACTCGCGCGGCGAGACCAAGCCGACGGCGCACCTGCCGCACGTCGATGCTGCGTCGCAGCTTCGGCGCGCCGCGCATCTCAAGGAGCTGCTCGACCAGCTGAACGCAATTCCTGCTCAACAGCTCTCGCCTGCCGAGCGGGTCAATGCGGCCGTCTTCCGCACCGTCCTTGAGAATGGAATGGGAGAGGCCCGCTTCCGCCTGTGGGAGATGCCGTTCAACAGCGATAGCTCATTCTGGACGTATCTCGATTCACGGCGGCAGTTCACCGATGCCGGCGAATACCAGCGTTACATCGCGCGGATGCGCGAGATTCCGCGCTACTTCGATGAGCAGATCGTCAACATGCGCGCCGGCCTGGCGCGTGGCTTCAGCGTTCCCAAGGCGACGCTGACCGGCCGAGACGCTTCGATCTCAAATTACCTGGTCGACGATCCAACGAAGAGTTCATTCTTCAAGGCATTCGAGACGATGCCCTCGAATATTTCGCCAGCGCAGCAGCAGGCGCTGAAGGCGGAAGCAGCAGATGTCATCCGGCAATCGGTGATGCCGGCCTATCGTAAGCTGCTCAGCTTCTATCAGACTGAATATTATCCCAAGACCCGGACGACGATTTCGGCCCACGATCTCCCCGAAGGCGATGCCTTCTACCGGTCCGCGATCCGCGAATATACGACCACCGACCGCACGCCGGAGGAGATTCACCAGCTTGGCCTCCAGCAGGTCGCGCTGATCGAAGCCGAGATGCGCAAGACCATGGCCGACAGCGGCTTCAAGGGCAGCTTCGAGGACTTCCTCAAATTCCTGAAGACCGACCCGCAGTTCAAGGCGAGGACTCCCGACGATCTGATGGGTGTCTCCTCCTACGTGGCCAAGCGGACAGACAACGTCATCGGCAATTATTTCGGGAAGCTTCCGCGCCGCAGGTTCGGCATCATCCCGGTGCCGGATGCACTGGCGCCGTTCTACACGGGCGGCCGCGGCGGGCTCGAGAATTGCATGATGAACACCTACGACCTGCCGAACCGGCCCCTCTACAACATCCCGGCTTTGACCCTGCACGAATGCGAGCCGGGGCATAGCTTCCAGGCGGCGCTCTCCGAGGAACAGAAGAGCTTGCCGCGTTTCCGGCAGGGCCTCTATTTCTCGGGCTATGGCGAGGGCTGGGGACTCTATTGCGAGTGGCTCGGCAATGAGATGGGAATTTACCGCAATCCTTATGAGCGGTTCGGACAGCAGAGCTATGCCATGTGGCGCGCGGCTCGGCTCGTCATCGACACCGGCATTCATCGCTACGGTTGGTCGCGTCAGCAGGCGATCGACTATCTCGCCGGCCACACCGCTTTGTCGCAGCACGAGGTCGAGACCGAGGTCGACCGGTACAT
>JAFBAM010000086.1 GCA_019247755.1 Sphingomonas sp. | reverse complement strand
CCTTGCTGAAGGCGACGCTGCCCTGCCAGAATCCCGGTCCGCCCTCGGGGTGGATGAAGACGTGGTGGAACAGCTGGCCGGCGAGCAAGGCGCCGAGCGCCAGCAGCGTGATCGGCACCAGCATCGTGAGCGGGCTCTCGTGCGGGTGATAGCCAGCGGTCCCTGCCTTCGGCAGGCCTGGCTCATGCGCGCTGTCGCCATGCTCTTCATCCGGCGATTCATGGACGTGATGGACGGCGTGCTGGATATGCTCGGAGGCGCCCCAGCGGGCTTCGCCGAAGAAGGTCAGGAAGATGAGGCGCCAGCTGTAGAAGCTGGTCAACAGGGCGGCGAGCGAGCCGACCCAGAAGGCGATCGTCCCGGGCACGGTGCCAGCGGCCCATGAGCTCTCGAGGATCGCGTCCTTCGACCAGAAGCCGGCGAAACCGACCGGCATGCCCGGCAGGTCGAGGCCGACGCCGGTGATCGCCAACGTACCGATCACCATCACCCAGAAGGTGATCGGGATCTCCTTCCGGAGCGCGCCATAGTAACGCATGTCCTGTTCGTGGTGCATCGCGTGGATGACCGAGCCCGCGCCGAGGAACAGCAGCGCCTTGAAGAAGGCGTGCGTGAAGAGGTGGAACATCGCCGCGCCGTAAGCGCCGACGCCGGCGGCGAAGAACATGTAGCCGAGCTGCGAGCAGGTCGAATAAGCGATGACGCGCTTGATGTCGTTCTGGGCGCAGCCGACGGTCGCGGCGAAGATGCAGGTCGCGGCGCCGACCCAGGTGACGACATGCATCGCGGTCGCCGACGTCTCGAACATCGGTGACAGGCGGCAGACCATGAAGACGCCGGCGGTGACCATGGTCGCGGCGTGGATCAGGGCGCTGACCGGGGTCGGGCCTTCCATCGCGTCGGGAAGCCAGGTGTGGAGGCCAAGCTGCGCGGACTTGCCCATCGCGCCGACGAACAGCAGCAGGCAGAGCACGGTCATCGTGTCGGCGCGCATGCCCGCGAAGCCGATGGTGGATCCGGCCATGCCCGGCGCGGCGTGCAGGATCGCCGGGATCGAGACCGTGCCGAACACCAGGAAGGTGCCGAAGATGCCGAGCGAAAAGCCGAAATCGCCGACGCGGTTGACGACGAAGGCCTTGAGCGCCGCCGCGTTGGCGGACGGCTTGTGGTACCAGAAGCCGATCAGCAGGTAGGAAGCGAGGCCGACGCCTTCCCAGCCGAAGAACATCTGAACCAAGCTATCTGCCGTCACCAGCATCAGCATCGCGAAGCTGAACAGCGACAAATAGGCGAAGAAGCGCGGCTGGCTTGGGTCCTCCTCCATATAGCCCCAGCTGTAGAGGTGGACGAGGCTGGAGACGGTCGTGACGACGACCAGCATCACCGAGGTCAGCGCATCGACTCGGAGCGCCCAGTCGACGGTCAGGGTGCCGGACTGGATCCAGGTCAGGACCGGCACGACAACGGCGTCGGCGCCGCCGCTGATGTACTGGAAGAAGATCGGCCAGCTGAGGAAGGCGCCGACGAACAGCGAGCCGGTGGTGATCGCCTTGGCGGCGGTCCTGCCGATCCAGCGGTTGCCGAGGCCGGCGACGATCGCGGCGATCAGCGGCAGGAAGACGATGAGGAGGACCGGATGCATCAGCCGCGCATCCGGTTGGCGTCGTCGACCGCGATCGAGCCGCGGCGGCGGAAGAAGATGACGAGGATGGCGAGCCCAATCGCGGCCTCTGCGGCGGCGACAGTGAGGACGAACATCGCCAGCACCTGCCCGGTCAAGTCGCCTAGGTAGGCCGAGAAAGCGACCAGGTTGATGTTCACCGCGAGCAGGATCAGCTCGATCGCCATCAGCATCAGGATGACGTTGCGGCGGTTGAGGAAGATGCCGAGCACGCCGATCGTGAACAGGATCGCGGCAACCGCGAGATAATGGTTGAGGGTGATCACAATATCATCCCCTCGCCCACGCCCGGGTCCATATTGCGGATGGCTTCATCGGGACGGCGCGCGATCTGCTTCGACACCTTCGGGGTGCGGAGGTCGCCGCGGCTGCGGTGGGTCAAGACGATCGCGCCGATCATCGCGACAAGCAGGATCAGGCCCGCGAGCTCGAACGCGAAGAGGTAGCGGCTGTAGAGGAGCTGCCCCAACGCAACGATGTTGGGCGTCGCGGCCGCCGGGATCGCGTGGTTGCTGAGCGCGGGGCCAGCCTTCCAGGCGCTGAGCGCGATGACGATCTCGGCCAGCAGCACGAGCGCGATGATGAGCCCGAACGGGAGGTTGCGGGTGAAGCCGGAGCGCAGTGACGCGAAGTCGATGTCGAGCATCATCACGACGAACAGGAACAGCACCGCGACCGCGCCGACGTAAACGATCACCACCAGCATCGCGATGAACTCGGCGCCGACCAGCAGCATCAGCCCCGCCGAGTTGAAGAAGGCGAGGATCAGCCACAGCACGCTGTGCACCGGATTGCGCGCGAAAATGACCGCGATCGCCGAAGCAATCGTGAGCGTCGCGAACAAGTAAAAGGCAAGTGTAGCGATCAAACGGGGGACCCTGTTGCGGCGCGCTTATCGGTAGGGGGCATCGGCGGCAAGGTTCGCGGCAATCGCCTGCTCCCACTTGTCGCCGTTCGCTAGCAATTTGGCCTTGTCGTAGAGCAATTCCTCGCGCGTTTCGGTCGCGAATTCGAGGTTCGGCCCTTCGACGATGGCATCCACCGGGCAGGCTTCCTGGCAGAGGCCGCAATAGATGCATTTGACCATGTCGATATCGTAGCGGGTGGTGCGGCGGCTGCCGTCCTCGCGCGGCTCGGCTTCGATGGTGATCGCGAGCGCGGGGCAGATCGCCTCGCAGAGCTTGCAGGCGATGCAACGCTCTTCGCCGTTCGGATAGCGGCGCAGCGCATGCTCGCCGCGGAAGCGCGGGCTCTGCGGCGCCTTCTCGTAGGGGTAATTGATGGTCGCCTTGGGCTTGAAGAAATACTTCAAGGTCAGCGCGTGGGCGCGCAGGAATTCCCACAGGGTGAAAGCTTTGAGGGTGCGCGTGATCATACCGCGGGCCCTCCATAACGGGTCAGCATCAGCCATCCGGACGTGAGGACAACGAAGAGGAGCGACAGCGGCAGGAAGATCTTCCAGCCCAAGCGCATCAGCTGGTCATAGCGATAGCGCGGGACCGTCGCCTTCACCCAGCCGAACATGAAGAAGAAGAGGCTCATCTTGATCAGCAGCCAAATGATGCCGGGGATGATGTAGAGCGGCGCCCAGTCGACCGGCGGCAGCCACCCGCCCCAGAACAGCAGCGCATTCAGCGCGCACATCAGGATGACGTTGGCATATTCGCCGAGCCAGAAGAGCGCGAAGCTCATCGAGGAATATTCGGTCTGGTGGCCGGCCACGAGCTCGCTCTCCGCCTCGACCAGGTCGAAGGGTGTGCGGAAGGTCTCGGCCATCGAGCTGATGAAGAAGACCACCCACATCGGGAAGAGCAGAAGGTTGAAACCGAAGCCGTTGACGATGCCGAGGCCGAAGCCCTTCTGCTGAAGCACGATCGCGGAGAGGTTGAAGGTGCCGGCGTAGAGGACGACTGTGATCAGCACGAAGCCAATCGAGACTTCGTAGCTCACCATCTGCGCGGCTGCGCGGAGTGCGGAGAAGAAGGGATATTTGGAGTTGGACGCCCAGCCGGCGACGATCACGCCGTAAACGCCGAGCGAGCTTGCCGCGAGGATGTAGAGCAGGCCGACATTGACGTCGGCGAGCACGACGCCCGCCTGGAACGGCACCACAGCCCAGACGATCAAAGCCACGGTGAAGGTGACGATCGGCGCGATCAGGAACAGGCCCTTGTTCGCGCTGGTGGGAATGATGGTTTCCTTCAGGAAGACCTTCAGGCCGTCGGCGAAGCTCTGCAGCAGACCCCAAGGACCGACGACGTTCGGCCCTCGCCGGAGCGCCATCGCGGCCCAGATCTTGCGCTCGGCATAGATTATCATCGCCACCGCGAGCATTAGCGGAAGTGCGATGACGAGGATGCCGATCAGCATCGAGAAGAACCACGCCCATTCGTGAGTGGCGCCCCAATGTTCGAAGAGCGCGGTCACTCCGCCGCCTCCTTGAACTGGGTCCCGCGCACCAGTTCTTCCGAGCAGCGGTGCATCGTCGGGCTGTTGCGGCAGATCGCGTTGGTCAGGAAGAAGTCGCCGATCGGGTAGCGCAGCGGGCCTTCAGCCTTGGTGGCCAGCTTTGGCGGTGACCACGGCAGATCGACCAGGCCGTTGCGGCCGAGCTGCGGATATTCCTTGATCATCTTCGCTCGGAGCTGGTCGTAGCTGTCGAACGGCAGCTTTTTGCCCGCCAGATCGCTGACGGCGCGAAGGATCGACCAGTCCTCGCGGGCATCGCCCGGCGCGAAGACGGCCCTCTCGCTCCACTGCACGCGGCCCTCGGTGTTGACGTAGGTTCCATGCTTTTCGGCATAGGCCGCGCCGGGAAGAACGAGGTCGGCCTGCCTTGCGCCGGCGTCGCCATGGTGACCGATGTAGACCTTGTACGCGCCCTTGAAGCGGTCGGCGGCCAGCTCGTCGGCACCGAGCAACAGCACCAGCTCCGGCGATGCGGCTTCGAGATCGGCAATGCCGCCCTTCTGGGCATAGCCGAGGATCAGACCAGCCATCCTCGAGGCGGAGAAGTGCATGACATTGTAGCCGTTCCATCCGTCCTTGATCAGGCCGAGTGAGTCGACCAGCTCCAGGGTCGCACCCTGCGCACCAGCGGCAAGCGCTCCGCCGCCGACGATGACCGCCGGGCGCTGCGCGGCAGCGAACGCGTCCTTCACGGCCTTCGGGAGCTTGCCAAGCAGCTTCAGGTCGTCACCAAGCCATTCGACCTTCATTCCGAGGTCGATCTCGGGCCCGATGGCGAAAACCCTGCCGCCTTTGCGTGCGACCTTTCGGATGCGGGTGGCGATCAGTGGCGCTTCCCAGCGGATGTTGGAGCCGACCAACAGGACGGCGTCGGCATCCTCGATGCCGGCGATGGTCGAATTGAAGGCCACCGCGCTTAGCGAAGTCGTGTCGTAGGCGAGGCCCGTCTGCCGCCCTTCGAGCAGGTTCGACCCCTGCCCTTCGAGCAGCTTCTTTGCCGCATACATGGTCTCGGCGTCGAGCAGGTCGCCCGCGATCGCTGCGACCCTGGCCTTCGCCTTCTTCAGCTTGTCGGCGAACAGCCCCAGCGCTTCGGACCAGCTTGCCTCACGCAGCTTGCCCTTTTCGCGCACCCACGGCCGATCTAGCCGGTTG
>JAFBAM010000318.1 GCA_019247755.1 Sphingomonas sp. | reverse complement strand
CGACATCATCCGCGGCCGCGGCATTCCCTTCCAGGACACGCCCGACACTTATTACGAGCTGCTCCCCGAGCGCATCAAAGGCCATGAGGAGAGCATCCCCGAGCTAGAGAAGCGTCGAATCCTGATGGACGGCGCGCCGACCGAGGGGCAGGGCCTGCTGCTGCAGATCTTCACCCAGAACGTGATCGGCCCGATCTTCTTCGAGATCATCCAGCGCAAGGGCAACGAAGGCTTCGGCGAGGGCAATTTCAAGGCTTTGTTCGAGAGCATCGAGCTCGACCAGGTGCGGCGAGGGGTGCTTTGAAGGCGTGCACCTGTACCCCGGCGAAGGCCGGGGCCCAGGCCGCTGCAGAGCAGCGGTTCCCGCTGCCCTGGACCCCGGCCTGCGCCGGGGAACAATGAGGAAATGACCGAAGCCTATATTTGCGACGCTGTCCGCACGCCCATCGGCCGCTACGCTGGCGCCCTGTCGGGTGTCCGCGCCGACGACCTCGCGGCAATTCCAATCAAGGCGTTGATCGACCGCAATCCCAATGTCGACTGGTCCGATCTCGACGACGTGATCCTCGGCTGCGCCAACCAGGCGGGTGAGGACAACCGCAACCTTGCGCGCATGGCTGGGCTGCTCGCCGGGCTTCCTGACAGTTCGGGCGGCGTGACGCTCAATCGCCTGTGTGGGTCGGGCCTCGATGCGGTGGCGATGGCGTCGCGGGCAATCCGCGGCGGCGAGTCCGACCTCATCATTGCCGGCGGCAGCGAGAGCATGAGCCGCGCGCCCTTCGTCATGGCCAAGGCGACGAGCGCTTTCGATCGCAACGCCGAAATGTACGACACCACCATCGGCTGGCGCTTCGTCAATCCGAAGATGAGGTCTGCCTATGGCGACGACACAATGCCGAGCACCGGCGAGAATGTCGCGCAGGACTTCCAGGTCAGCCGCGAGGATCAGGACGCCTTTGCGCTCCGCAGCCAGGAGAAGGCTGCGAGGGCCCAGGCCAGCGGTCGCCTCGCCGCCGAGATCGTTGCCGTCGAAATCCCGCAGCGAAAGGGCGATCCGGTCGTCGTCGACAAGGACGAACATCCCCGCGCGACGACGATGGAAGCCCTCGCCAAGCTGAAGCCGATCGTCCGCGCCGACGGCACCGTCACCGCGGGCAACGCCTCCGGCGTCAACGATGGCGCGGCCGCAATCATCATCGCCTCGGAAGAGGGCGTGAAGCGTCAGGGCCTCAAGCCTCGCGCTCGCGTTCTTGGCGCAGCTGTCGCCGGTGTTCCGCCGCGCATCATGGGCATCGGTCCCGCCCCGGCGTCCGAGAAATTGATGAAGCGCCTCGGCCTGAAGATCGGGGACTTCGACGTCATCGAGCTGAACGAAGCCTTCGCCGCGCAGGGGCTTGCGGTCCTCCGCCAGCTCGGCGTCGCCGACGACGATGCGCGGGTGAATCCTAATGGCGGCGCAATCGCGCTCGGCCATCCGCTTGGCATGTCCGGCGCGCGGCTCGCACTCACTGCGACCGAGGAGCTTCAGCGGAACGGCGGCAAGCTCGGCCTCGCCACCATGTGTATCGGCGTCGGGCAGGGAATCGCGCTGGCGCTCGAACGGGTGTAACATCCGGCCATGGCGACGGCCGGAGCAACCATCGACGATGCAGCCATTCTGGCTGCCATGGAGCATTTGCCCGACCCGGAAATCCCCGTCCTGACGCTGAACGACCTCGGGATCATCCGCGGCATCGCGCATGATCCTACCCGGGTGCTGATCAGCCCGACCTACACCGGCTGCCCGGCGACGGTCGCGATCGAGTCCTCGATCCGCGAGGCGCTCGACCATGCCGGCCTCAGGGATGTGCATATCGAGCGGGTGCTGTTCCCGCCGTGGACCACCGACTGGATCACCGAGCGTGGCAGGCAGCGGCTGCACGATTACGGCATCGCGCCGCCGAGCCCGTCGGCCACCGCCGAATGCCCGCAATGCGGCTCGACCGACACCGTCGAGATCAGCCGCTTCGGCGCGACGCCCTGCAAGGCGCAGTGGCGCTGCAATTCATGCCTGGAGCCGTTCGAACGCTTCAAGTGCCACTAGGCACTTGGGCAATCACCACTCGGCGAAGCTGCCGTCCTTCGTCCTGAAGATCGGGTTGCGCCAACGATGCGGCGTCTTCGCCGCTTCGCGAACCGCCGCCTCGTCGATCTCGATTCCGAGCCCCGGCCCTTCGGGAACCGGCAGATAACCGTCGACCGGTGTCAGCTCTTCCTTGTTCGTGCAGAAATTGAGGAGGTCGTGACCGCCGGTATTGTAGTGGATGCCAAGGCTGACTTCCTGGATTGCATGGTTCGGCGTGCAGGCCGCGATCTGCAGGCACGCACCGAGCGCCAGTGGCCCCAGCGGGCAGTGCGGCGCGACCGCGACGTCATACGCCTCGGCCATCGCCGCGATCTTCCGGACCTCGAGGATCCCGCCGGCGTGGCTCAGGTCCGGCTGAATGATGTCGACCGCGCCCTGTTCGAAGAACGGCTTGAATTCCCAGCGGCTATAGAGCCGCTCGCCGAGCGCGATCGGAGTCGTCGTATGCGCCGCAATCTCCGGTAGCCCATCCATGTTCTCTGACAGGAGCGGCTCTTCGATGAACAACAGTCCAAGCGGCTCCAGCACCTTGGCGAGCTGCTTGGCGAGCGGCCGGTGCACGCGCCCATGAAAGTCGAGACCCACGTCCATGCCCTGCGCCTGTGCTGCCTCGACCCGCTTCACGACGTCGTCGAACTCTTTGTTGGTACCGATCCAGTTGAGCTCGGCGGTCGCATTCATCTTGACCGCGTTGAAACCCTGCGCCTTCCGGCCCGCTGCCGCTTCCCCGATCTCATGCGGCCGGTCGCCGCCGATCCAGGCGTAGGATCGCACGCGGTCACGCACCTTCCCGCCAAGCATCTGCCAAGCCGGTAACCCGACCGCGCGGCCCTTCAGATCCCACAACGCCTGCTCGAAGCCGGCCAGCGCGGACATGATGACGGCACCGCCGCGATAGAAGCCGCCGCGGTAGCCGACCTGCCAGATGTCCTCGATGTTGAACGGGTCGGCGCCCACAAACCGGTCGCGGAACGCTTCGAAAACCCCATCGACCGCCTCGCCCCAGCCCTCAAGGCTGGCTTCGCCCCAGCCGAAAGCACCGTCGTCGGACTCGACCCGAACGAACAGCCACCGCGGCGGTACGAGGAAAGTCTCGATCTTGCCGATTGTGCGAGTGCTCATCCCTGCGCCTCACTTGTTCCGTCGCCCGCTTCGCTGCCGTCATCGGCTTCGTTGGCCTTTTGCGCTTTCTTCGCCTGGGTGCCGGTGCCGCTCAGATGGCGTCCTGCAGCATCGTCTCCCTCGTCCAATTCGCCAATCTTCTTGATCGGCACCACCAGGCAGACGCTTTGCGCCGGCAGCACGTTACGCCAGTCGG
>JAFBAM010000179.1 GCA_019247755.1 Sphingomonas sp. | reverse complement strand
GCGATGGCCGCAGCAACGTCGTCACGTCGGCGAAAAAGGCCTTGAGGTCGATCTGCTTGATCTCGAGCTGCTGCGCGCGAGCGAAGGCGAGTAGCTGCTTGGTCAGGCCCGCGCCGCGCTGGGCAGAGTTGCGAACGCCATCGAGCATCCGGCGGACCTTGTCCGGGCTATCGATGTTGCGGATGGCGAGCTCGCTCGCGCCCAGTATGGCGGTCAAAAGGTTGTTGAAGTCATGGGCCAGCCCGCCGGTCAGCTGACCCAGCGCCTCCATCTTCTGCGACCGGAACAGTTGCTCGCGCGATTCCTCGAGCCGTAGCTGGGCCTCGCGCTTTTCGGTCATGTCGCGCGTGATCTTCGCGAATCCGACCAGCTTGCCCTGGTCGTCGTGGATCGCGTCGATGACCACGCTCGCCCAGAAGCGCGTGCCGTCCTTGCGGACTCGCCACCCTTCGCCCTCGAACCGCCCGTCGCGCCGCGCGATGTCGAGCACCTTCTTCGGCGTATCCGCTTCGCGGTCTTCATCGGAGTAAAAGCGGCTGAAATGCTCGCCGACGATCTCGTCGGGGCCATAGCCCTTGATGCGCTCGGCGCCTGGATTCCAGCTGGTTACCCGGCCGTTGGGGTCGAGCATGTAGATCGCATAATCGACGATCGATTCCACGAGCCGACGGAATGCCTCGTCGGAAATCCGTTCCTTCGCCTTCTCGGTCGTCGCCAAGCCGCTTAGCTCCTCACGCGTGCGCAACGGCCGCATTCCCCGTCAGACGCACAACCCGTAACTTGAGCTGCGGTTGCACCCGCTGGAACTGCAGCGGAGGAGTGTGGCGAGGTAGCCACGCGCTCAACGATGCTCCTTGGCCAGCCGGCTCATCAGGATGGCGGCGCGCTTGGCCTGCTTGAAGATTGAGGGCACGTCGACCTTTTCGTTCGCGGTGTGCGACCCGTCGCTCGAAGGACCCAGGCCGACCAGCCCGTCGACATCGGCGGCGACGAAGCTGATGTCGCCGGCGCCGCGCTTGGCCGGATCGAGCTCACCCATCTGCGCCAGCCCCATGTCCGCATTCACGGCGTTGAGCCTGGTCAGCAGCGCGCGGTTCGCTTCCGTCGGGGGCATCGGCGGATAGCTGTCCTCGTCGAACGTGATTTCGGCATGCGCTCCGGCGAGCGGCTGGCCGACGATCGCGCGCATCTTCGCACGCGTCCGATCAATCTGATCCTGGCTGATCGCGCGGAGGTCGCCGCGGGCCACCGCGGTCGCAGCGATGATGTTGGTCTTCCCCGTCGCCTCCAGCCGGATGCGGTCGGCATCGAGCTTCGCCGTCTGGCCGCCGCCAACGATGCCGACATTGTAGGTCAGCTTGTCCTCGGGAAGCTCGCGGCGGAACTGGTCGAGGATCCGCGCGAGGTCATAGATCGCGCCATAATTGTTCGCGCCGACGCCCGCGGAGTGCGCGCTCCGGCCGGTCACCGTTACTGTCCAGCTCCCGGCGCTTCGCCGCGCGATCGAGCCCATGTCGACCGGCCCGTTGGGCCCGTCGTCGGTCGACAGATCTTCGAAGTCGAGCGCGACGTCGGCCTTCTTGCCCTCTGCGATGAGGTCGCGGCGGGATACGGTCAGCGGATTGCCGGCATCCTCTTCATCGCCGGTCAGGAAGACCGTGATGTTGGCTTGTCTAAGCGTACCGGCGGCCTGCATCGCGCGGAGCGCAGCGACAATTACGGCGATCCCCCCTTTGTCGTCGCCCGCGCCCGGGCCGTGCGCCCAGTTTCCATCGGGGGTCCAGTGCTGGAACGGGGAGTCCGGTTCGAACACCGTGTCGAGGTGGGCGATCAGCAACAGGCGCTTCCCGCGCTTTGCGCCGATGTGCCGCGCGACAAGATGGCCGGCGCGGCCGGCCGCCTTCATGTCGATCCATTCGGTCTTGAAGCCGAGGTCGGTGAACTCCGGCTCGACCATCTTTCGCACAGCGTCGACCCCGGCAAAGTTCATCGTGCCGCTGTTCTGGTCGACGATCCGCTGCAGAAAGGCGGTCGTGCGCACCTGTTCTGCGTCGACGGTCCTCAGCATCATTTGCTCGGGTGGCGAAAGGGCAGCGGTTGCGGGTGCCGAAACGGCGAGCGCGATGGCGCTCATTACGAGGATTCGGATTCTCATCGGTGGCAAACCTAACGCCCGTTACTGGGGCGGTCACTATCCTTCGTTGGTGAAATCGACTTTCCTACACATCACCTATTTGGTTAGTACTTCGTCGACTCGAACGGGAGATGTGGGATGGAAGAAGTGTTGGACGTCGACACGTTGATCGACGCTCTGATCGAACGCGAGGGCGGCTACGTGAACCACCCGGCGGACAAGGGCGGGCCGACTTGCTTCGGCATCACGGAAGCCGTCGCGCGGGCGCATGGCTATGGTGGAGCAATGCGTCAGCTGCCGCGCGCTGACGCCGCGGCAATCTACCGCCGGATCTATTGGCAGCGGCCGAGATTCGATGAGATCGCAAAGCGCAGCAAGCAGCTTGCCGCCGAGCTGTTCGACACCGGCGTCAACATGGGACCCGCTGTCGCGATCACCTTCCTCCAGCGCGCACTCACCGCGCTCAACCGCGGCGGCAAAGACTATGCCGACCTGACGCCCGATGGCCGCATCGGCGCGGCGACCCTGACTGCGCTCGATACCTTCCTCGCTGCCCGCGGAACGGCGAGCGGCGAATCGGTGCTGCTGCGCGCGCTCGAGGCGCTTCAGGGTGAGCGCTACCTCCGCCTCGCCGAGCGGCGGCCGGCGAATGAGGCCTTCCTCTACGGCTGGCTCGCCAATCGCATCGGCGACGCGCGCTAAAGCCCCGGAAAAGCGCGACGCACCACGTGACATTAGTGGCTTTAAGGATGGAGACCCGAATGAAAACACTTCCGCCGCCCGGCACCTTCGCCGAGGGCCAGCGCTACATCTATGGGCTGCTCGCCTCCGCCGCCGGCATGTTCTGCGGCGCCGCTTCCGGATTCATGGTCGCGCTCCTGATGTGGGGCGGCTGGAGCGTACACGAAGAACATACGATCGTGACCATCTTTGGCTGGTCGCTCGGTGGTTTCATTGTCGCGATGATCGCGGTGATCGTCGGCCTGCTTGCCGGCGGGCCGGTGGGACGCTTCAGAGTGTCCGCCACCCGTGACGGCGCGTCGGTGGAGGCCGATCAATGATCCTTCGCCTCCTCAACTGGCAGGGGATCGCGGGGATCGCGGTGACCGCGGTGCTCCTCGTCATGCTCACCGTGCAAAAGCTCGAAGCCGTCCACTGGAAAAGGCAGAGCGAGAGCTTCGAGCATCTCTACCAGCAGGAGCAGGCGGCCTTCGCGACCACCGTCGCCGACGCTCGCGCTGCCGCCGACCGGGCCCGCGCCGCCGACCAGGCGAATGCCGCGCGCGTCGCCGCCGAGCAGCACTCGATCACCGAAAGGACCATGAATGATTTCGAAGCCCGTATTGCCGCTGCTCGCGCTGATGCTCAGCGCCTGCGCGTCGACGCCCAAGCCGATTCGGGTACTCGCCGAGACGCATCAATGCCCGGCGTTCCCGCTGCCGCCGGCGGCGCTGCTGAAGCCGCCCTCGAAGACCGACTTCCTCAAGTAGACCGACTGACCGCCACCGAGCAGGCGATCCAGCTCGACGAGCTGATCAAGTGGGTGAAGGCGCAGGCGAAGGTCGACCCCAACGCTGCTCGATAGATTGTCATTGCGAGCAAACGCGAAGCAATCCAGCCGAGGGCAGTTGTCACTGGATTGCTTCGTCGCCTAGGCTCCTCGCAATGACGACTGTGGGGGCAGTCCTATGAGTCCAGGCCGACTGAATGCGCTGACCGACGGCGTCGTGGCAATCGTGATGACGATCATGGTGCTCGAGCTGAAGATCCCGGCCGAGCCGAGCCTGAAGGCCGTCCTTGCGGTTCTGCCGCTCCTTGCTGCCTATCTGCTCGCCTTCATCAACGTCGCCATCTACTGGAACAATCATCATCACATGATGCAGTCTGCGAGGCGGGTGACGGGCGGCGTCCTGTGGGCAAACCACGCCCTCCTGTTTTGCCTTACTCTATTTCCGCTCGTCATCCGCTGGATCGACGATGCCGGGGTCACCCCCTGGCCGCTGGCTTCGTTCGGGATCGTCCTCGTCGCGGCAGCCATGTCCTACGATCAGTTGGAACGCGCCCTGATCCGGGCCGAAGGGGGTAGCGAGTCCGGTGTGCAGAAAGCGCTTGGCAGCCGGATGAAGGAGTGGATGAGCGCATTGCTCTACGCCGCCGCGATCCCTGCCGCATTTGTTTCACCTTATATCTCGGTCGCGATCTACGTCGGGGTGTCGATCATGTGGATCATTCCCGACCGGCGGTTCGAGAGGGAGCTGTTCGAAAGATCCGGGCGGTGACGACCAACCGCCTCACCTCGTTCACCGACGGTGTGATCGCCGTCATCATCACCATCATGGTGCTGGAGCTACCGGTTCCTCACGCTCCGGGCATGGCCGCGCTGCAGCCGCTGACCATCCTGTTCATCGTCTACGCGCTCTCCTTCGTGAAGGTCGGCACTTACTGGGTGCAGCATCATAACGTGTTGCAAGCCTCGAAGCGGGTGAACGGCCGCGTATTGCTGGCGAACCTGTTCTTCCTCTTCTGGCTGAGCCTCATCCCCTTCGTCGTCCGCTGGGTGGGGGAGGCCGGCGTCACCCGCGACACGGTGATCGCGTTCGGCGTCATCATGCTCCTCTGCACCCTGTCGTTCGCTTTACTCTTCACGGTGCTGTTCATGGCCAACCCGGACGACGCGCCGCTCAGGAAGCTGACCAAGCCGGGGTACCGCGGTCGGATCACCGTCGTGGCCTACGTTCTGGGCATCGCCCTCGCTTATCTGTGGCCGCTGGTCAGCGTCGTCATCTACGTGATCGTGGCCTTCATGTGGCTGATCCCCGAGAAGAAGTTCGAAGAGCTGATCGACTAGCGCCGCTTGCAAGGGCCGCGGCTGCCTCCCACCTCATTTCCAAAGGAGACGACTTTGGAAAGTTGGCACGGAACCACGATCCTCGGCGTGCGCAAGGGCGGCAAGACCGTCATTGCCGGCGACGGCCAGGTGTCGATGGGCAATACGGTGATGAAGCCCAATGCGAAGAAGGTCCGCCGCATTGGCGAGAAAGGCGACGTGATCGGCGGCTTCGCCGGTGCGACCGCCGACGCCTTCACTTTGTTCGAGCGGCTGGAGCGTAAGCTCGAGCAATATAATGGCCAGTTGATGCGCGCGGCGGTCGAGCTCGCCAAGGACTGGCGGACCGACAAATATCTCCGCAACCTCGAGGCGCTGATGATCGTCGCCGACAAGGATGTGATGCTGATCCTTACCGGCAACGGCGATGTGCTGGAGCCGGAGGCCGGCATCGCGGCAATAGGCTCCGGCGGCAACTACGCCCTCGCCGCGGCACGGGCACTCGCCGATTATGAGCAGGACCCCGAGGTACTTGCCCGCCGGGCGATGCAGATCGCGTCGGAGGTTTGCGTGTTCACCAACGACCGGCTGACGGTCGAGACGATCGATGGTTGAAGTGCCCGGAGACGCCCCCGACATAGTTCGTGAAATGAACTATCAGACCAAGATTTCCCCGAGCGGGGAGCAAGCCGAAGTGCTGAAGGACAAACTGACGCCCAAGGCGATCGTCACCGCGCTCAATGAGCACATCATTGGCCAGGATGATGCCAAGAAGGCGGTTGCTGTCGCGCTACGCAATCGCTGGCGCCGGCAGCAGCTGTCGCCCGAGCTTCGCGACGAGGTGACGCCGAAGAACATCCTGATGATCGGCCCGACGGGTTGCGGCAAGACCGAGATCAGCCGGCGCCTCGCGAAGCTCGCCGATGCGCCGTTCGTGAAGGTCGAGGCGACCAAGTTCACCGAGGTTGGCTATGTCGGCCGTGACGTCGAGCAGATCGCCCGCGACCTGGTCGAGGAAGCCGTACGACTGGAGCGCGACCGCCGCCGCAACAAGGTCCGCGCCGCGGCCGAGGAAGCGGCAATGGACAAATTGCTCGACGCGCTGACCGGCAAAGGGTCGAGCGAGGCCACACGACAGAGCTTCAGGCAACGTTTCTCCGATGGCAGCCTCGACCAGGCCGAAGTCGAGATCGAGGTCGACGAGGCGCCGAACATGCCCTTCGAGATCCCCGGCATGGGCGCGCAGGTGTTCGATTTGAAGTCGTTGATGGGCAAGGCGATGGGCGGAGGCCCGCGCAAGCGGCGCAAGCTGAAGGTGCCCGAGGCTTTCCAGCGGCTGACCGACGAGGAAGCCGACAAGCGCGTCGACCCCGACGACATCAACCGCGTCGCGCTAGCCGATGCGGAGGCGAACGGCATCGTCTTCCTCGACGAGATCGACAAGATCGCGGTCAGCGACGTGCGCGGCGGATCGGTCAGCCGCGAGGGCGTCCAGCGCGACCTCCTGCCGCTGATCGAGGGCACGACGGTCGCGACCAAATATGGGCCTCTAAAGACGGATCATATCCTGTTCATCGCCAGCGGCGCCTTCCACATCGCCAAGCCTGCGGATCTATTGCCGGAGCTTCAGGGGCGCCTGCCGATCCGGGTCGAGCTGAAGGCGCTGACGCAGGAGGACTTTGTCCGCATCCTGTCGGCGACCCGTGCCAGCCTGACCGAGCAGTACCGGGCCTTGCTCAGCACCGAAGGCGTGAAGGTCGAGTTCGCCGACGACGGCATCGAGCAGCTCGCTCGCATTGCCGCCGAAGTGAATGAGGCGGTAGAGAATATCGGCGCGCGCCGGCTGCAGACCGTGATGGAGAAACTGCTCGAGGACGTCAGCTTCGACGCAGAGGATCGGGCTGGCGAAACGCTGGTCGTCGATGCGGCCTTCGTGAACAAGCAGCTCAGCGGGATCGCCAAGAACGCCGACCTCAGCCGCTACGTACTCTGAGGTAACCGTCGGTATCGCCAGGTAAGTCCGTTATCGAATGGCGGCCACAGGCTCGTTTTCACTCCGGCGAGCCTCAGCCAATTGGCCACCACGGCATTGCACGTACGGACTGCGTTGGCCTTGCCCGTCGCCTGATAGAAAGCGTCGGCTGGACCGTAGCCCCGATGATCGATCCGCTGCGGCTTGCCGTCCGGCCCAAGCGCGAAATCGGCGCGGATCGCGGACCACAGACGGCGATATTCCTCGGGCCGCAGCCGGATTTGCCGGACAGCGTAATAAGGCGCCGGCACATATTCGACGTGCATCACTCGCTTGCCCCCGGCGAGCGCTGACCAGATCGTTCGCGGGCGGATGTCCCACCAGGTCGGCGTATCGAGGTAGACGCGCCGCTCTCCGGACCCGAAGGCGATCCAGCCCGCATCCGAGGGAGCGGCCGCGAAATCATCCTCTGAAAATAGCGGCGCCCAATCGAGCCCCCCGGCCTTCACCGGCATGATGAGATCGGAGTGGATACCATTGTCGGCAAGGTAGACGGTAATGCCGTCCGCGGGCTCGCTCCAGCCGCTGTTGACCGACACCAGCGAGCCGATCAGCGCGGCCACCAGGTAGAGAGCGGGAACCACGAGCATCGCCGTCAGGATTCGCCCAACCCACTTGCCCGATTTGCTTTTTCGTCGCCTGCGCGCCACCCGGCCGACCCTCCCGCCTTGCCTTGTCGGGTAGCGCTGCCTAGATGCCGCGCCAAGTCGGGGCGTAGCGCAGCCTGGTAGCGCATCACACTGGGGGTGTGGAGGTCGCTGGTTCGAATCCAGTCGCCCCGACCATCATCGCGATAGGCAGTCTGGGAGACTGCCGTTATGCGTGATGATCATCCCTTCAATCGGAAAGTCAGCACGCCGCAATGTCCAACCAACCCACATTGTTGATGATGCAGACGGCGCCTGCCGGACAGGCCGGCGGCACCGCCGGAATCCTCTTGGGAATCCTGCCCTGGCTGCTGATCTTCGGCATTTTCTACATCCTGATGATCCGACCGCAGCAGCAGCGGGTGAAGCAGCATCAGGCGGCGATCAACGCTGTGAAGAAGGGTGATGAAGTCATTACCGGGGGCGGCATTCGCGGCCGCGTTACAAAGGTCAGCGATGACGAGGCCGAGGTGGAGATCGCGCAGGGCGTGAAGATCCGCGTCATCAAGTCGACGATCAGCAACGTGCTGTCGCCAACCGGCAAGCCGGCGAACGACTGATGCTCGAATTTCCGAAGTGGAAGGTCTGGCTGGTCAGCCTGGTCGTCGCGCTGGGCGTCCTGCTGTCGATCCCGAGCCTGCTTAGCTTCACTCGTTATGCGGATGCGTGGCCGAAATGGCTGCCGCAGTACAAGATCAGCCTCGGCCTCGATCTTGCCGGCGGTTCGCACCTGCTGCTCGAAGCCGACGCCGCCGACGCGCAGAAACAGCGACTCCAAGCCATGGAGGATTCGGTTTCGACCGAGCTTCGCCGCGATCCCCGCATCGAGATCGGCGACATCTCGACCGCCGGCGGCCGCCTGTCGTTCCTCGTCCGCAACCCGACCCAGGTTGATGCCGCGGTCGATCGGATGCGCAACCTCACCAAGCCGCTTGCGCTGACGGGCCAGCGTGACTGGGACGTCGGCGTCGTCGATTCGACCCGCGTCGTCATGACTCCCACACCGAGCGGGACGGCGCAGGCGCTGAAGGACGCGATGGGCGTTGCGCGCGACGTCGTTCGACGCCGCATCGATCCGGGCGGAACCAAGGAAATCACGGTCATCACCGAGGGCGGCAACCGCATCCTCGTCGAGGTCCCGGGCGTCGAGAACCCGGAGCAGCTGAAGCAGCTGATCGGCCAGACCGCGCGGCTCGAGTTCAAGCTCGTCGACCAGTCGGCGAATCCGCAGGAAGTCCAGCAGGGCCGCGCTCCTCCCGGCAGTCAGGTGCTGCCGATGGCCGATGGTAGCGGCTTCATCGCCGTGAAGCGCCGGGTGATGGTTTCGGGCGATCAGCTCGTCGACGCCAAGCAGAGCTTCGACCAGGACGGCCGCCCCGACATCGACATCACCTTCAACACCGCCGGTGCACGCCGGTTCGCGCGCGCCACCCAGGAGAATGTGAACAAGCCGTTCGCGATCATCCTCGACGACAAGGTGTTGTCGGCCCCGAACATTAACGAGCCGATCCTCGGCGGTCGGGCGCAGATCGCGGGCAGCTTCACCGTCCAGAGCGCACACGACCTCGCGGTCAGCCTCGCCTCCGGCAAGCTCCCGGTGAAGCTGAATGTGATCGAGGAGCGAACGGTCAGCGCGGAGCTAGGTCAGGACTCGATCCACAAGGGCGCGATCGCCAGCGCCGTCGGTACCCTTGGCGTGATCCTGTTCATGCTGATCACCTACGGCCGCTTCGGCGTCTACGCGAACATCGCGCTGGTGGTGAACGCCTTCCTGATCCTCGGGATCATGGCGATGTTCAACGCGACGCTGACCCTCCCGGGCATCGCCGGGTTCATCCTGACCATCGGCGCCGCGGTCGACGCGAACGTGCTCATCAACGAGCGCATTCGCGAGGAAATGCACCGCGGGCGAAGAATCATCGATGCGGTCGAAACCGGTTATCGCGAGGCCATGCACGCCATCATCGACGCCAACGTCACCCACGTCATCTCGGCCGGGATCATGGCCTATTTCGGCTCCGGTCCGGTCCGCGGTTTCGCGATCGTGCTGCTGATTGGCGTCGTCACGTCGGTGTTCACCGCCGTCTATTTCACCCGCATGCTGGTGGCGCTCTGGATCCGGCGCACCCGGCCCCGCGCGATCAATATCTAAGGCTTGTTCCGCATGAAGCTGCTTAAGCTCGTTCCTGACCATACCAACGTCGACTTCATGCGTTGGCGCAACATCGCGCTCATCCTGTCGCTCATCGCGACGGTCGCGTCGATAAGCTACACGATCTACCGCGGCCTCAACCTTGGCATCGACTTCGTTGGCGGCGAGGTTGTCCGCGCCGAGTTTGTGCAGCCGATACAAATCGACCGTCTGAGGACCGAAGTCGACAAGCTTTGCGGGTGCGAAGCGAGCATCCAGGCGCTCGACAAGGGCGATCGGACTTATCAGATCCGGCTGCCCAAGCCCCCCGGTCCCGAGACGGCGTCGAATGTCGTCGTCAGCAAGATCCGGACCTTGCTTCCGCGGGATTACCCGGGCGCCCGCGTCGACGCTGGCGAATCGGTTTCGGGCAAGGTCAGCGAAGAGCTTGCGGCCGACAGCGCCAAAGCCATCGCCTTCGCGATGATTGGCATTGCCATCTACATCTGGTTCCGGTTCGAATGGCAGTTCGGCGTCGGCGCATTGCTGACGCTTGCCCACGACATTGCGATGACGCTTGGCTTCTTCGCCTTCACCCAATTGCCGGTCGACCTCAACGTCGTCGCCGCCTTCCTGACCATCGTCGGTTATTCGCTGAACGACACCGTCGTCATCTACGACCGCGTCCGCGAAAACCTTAGGAAGTATCGCAGGATGTCCATCTTGCCGCTTCTCAATCTGACGCTCAACGAAACGCTGGCACGGACCGTCGTGACCTCGCTGACCGTCCTCATCGCCCTTGGCGTGCTGATGCTGATCGGCCCGCAGGTGATCTTCGGCCTCGCCATTGCGATCTTCCTCGGGGTCATCATCGGCACCTATTCCTCGATCTACATCTCGGTCCCGACCCTGGTCTGGCTCGGGGTTAAGCCCGACAGTTTCCTCAAGGTCGACGACAAGGATGAGGCCGAGGCCCAGCCTGTCTGACTTTCCGTTCAGCGAGCGCCAAGCTTTGGCCGTCCATGCCCTGCTTGGCCTCCATCGGAGCCCACGCTAATGAGGTCCTCATGCTGAAAGTTTCCCGGTCCGTCACACTGCTGTTTGCCGCCGTTGCGGTGCTCCCGCTTGGCGCCTGCGCGCATGGCGGGAAAAAGGCGGACACGGCCTATGTCGCTCGCGACGTGAGCTCGCTCTACACGGCCGCCAAGCGGACGATGGACAGCGGCGACTATGAGCAGTCGGCCAAGCTGTTCGACGAGGTCGAGCGCCAGCACCCCTACTCGGTCTGGGCCCGCCGCGCGCAGCTGATGAGCGCTTTCAATTATTACCTAGCACGCAAATACACCGATGCGATCAATTCGGCGCAGCGGTTCGTCACGATCCACCCGGGCAATGCCGAGGCGCCTTACGCTCAGTATTTGATCGGCATGAGCTATTATCAGCAGATCGACGACGTCACCCGCGACCAGACCACCACCCAGCAGGCGTCGGACGCCTTCGGTGAGCTGATCCGCCGTTACCCAGACACCCGCTACGCGGCCGACGCACGCGTGAAGCTCGACCTGATCAAGGATCACCTCGC
>JAFBAM010000002.1 GCA_019247755.1 Sphingomonas sp. | reverse complement strand
CTTGCGGTACCAGGTCCGGTATTGCGCGCCCGGCTTGAACGCCCACCAATATAAGTAATCGCCATCGCGGATCGGGACCGAGCTGTCGTCCTCCTTGATCCGCCCCTTCATCTCTTCGAACAGCTGGTCGATCAGTCCTTGGTGCTGGGCCGTCCAGCCGTCGAAATAGGCATTCTCTTCCTTCAAATAGGCGATGACGTCCGGGTCATCGACGTTCGGATACTTCGGGTCACGCAGCCAGTGCCACGGGTCCTCGATTGTCACGCCGTGGCGTTCGTAACTGAAGGGGCGTTGTTTGGCCTTGGGCGGAGAGGGAAGGTCGGAAGAACTCATGCCACCGCTCTTAGCGTGGCCACCGGCGACGGAAAGGCCCTGCGCCAGAATGAGACGCGCCGCGCCTACCCGTTGCAGATCCTGACAGGGAGGCAGACCCTGTCCGGCAGGGGAGTGCGAATGAACACGATCATGAAAGTGGCGATCACCGCCAACTCTGTGGCGCCGCCGGTGAAGCGGCCGCCGTCATCGCTCATCAAGCGTTCCAAACCGCTAAAGACGATCAGTTCAGCGTCAGTTTCGGGCTGAAAGCGGCACTTGGCAGAAGGGTCAGTCGCCCAGTCCGGTGCGCCCGAAAGGGATCACATTGGGTTCGTCTCCCGCTTCCGCGTCATATTCACGCGCCAAATTCCAGTACGCCCGGGATCGAATGTCGTCGTTTATTTGAGCAGCGGTCTCGCGAATGATTCGAGCAAGTTCCGTGCACTGATTCTTGCGAGTACCCATCGCAAGCAAGCGCCGCACGTCGCTATGGGTTCCAATCCATAATCTTGATCAGCTTCCAGCCCGGCTAGCGTCTTTTTTGGGTGGAAAGCTGGCAAAGGCGACGTTGCACGATGCTCACTTACGATGAGGTAACCACGATCGTTAAATCAGCGGTTGCGCCTGATCGTCATCATGCCGGTCATGAGGTTCGAGCGCTTCGAGAGTCCGGCGGCCAACCAAGCGGTTCACCTCGGTGATATCGTACGGGCTTTCAGCTACGCGCTAGATCTAACGGAGGGGCAGCCCGCCGGCCATTGCGTCCGGAGCTGCTGGATCGGCTGCAATATTGGCAAAGCGCTGGGGCTGACCCCGGTCGAGTTGAGCGACCTCTATTACGCGCTGCTTCTCAAGGACCTCGGCTGTTCAAGCAATGCGGCTCGGATCTGCGAGCTCTACGATGCCGACGACCGGGCGTTCAAGCGCGGCTTCAAGACAGTAGGCACTAGCCTTGCTGCAACGCTGGTGTTTGTTGCGCGCAATACAGCGCCTCGCCAGCCCTTGCATCGTCGCCCCGCTGCGATCGGCAATATCCTCAGGAATGGAGTTGCGATCGTCGACGAGATGATATTGTCTCGCTGTACCCGCGGGTCGGACATCGCCCACACCCTTGGATTCTCGCGCGCGGTCCAACGGGGCATCTATCATCTTGATGAGCATTGGGACGGCTCCGGGCGCCCGCAGCATCTTCAGGGTGAAAGAATCCCCTTGATCGCTCGCATCGCGCTCCTCGCACAGGTAGCGGACGTGTTTCACACGCATGCCGGTCGCGACGCTTCAATCGCCGAGATCACGCGCCGGGCTCACACCTGGTTCGATCCGAAGCTCGTCGAGACTTTCCTGAGCATCGCCAAGGACGCTAATCTTTGGGAGCAGCTGGAGAGCCCGTTCCTCGACACTCGAATCTCGGCATTCTTGCCAGCCGACCAAATTAGGGTTGTCGACGACGATTATCTGGATGCCATCGCAACGGCATTCGGCCAGGTGATCGATGCCAAGAGTCCGTACACTGCCAACCATTCCACACGCGTCGGTGGTCTAGCGATGCGGGTGGCTGACGCGATGAATGTTCCTGAATCCCGCCGCCGGGGCCTCTATCGCGCGGCTCTGCTGCACGACGTCGGAAAGCTCGGCGTCAGCAACGCCATCCTCGACAAGCCAGGCCCGCTCAATGACCGTGAGTGGGAAGAAATGCGCTCGCATGCGAACCACACGTTCGAAATACTTGATCGCATCGGCCCACTCCACGAGATGGCGGCAATCGCCGCTGGCCATCACGAGCGTCTCGACGGTCGCGGCTATCCCTTCGGGCTTTCGGATGAATCGATCCGGCGGGAGACGCGGATTATCACCGTCTGCGATTTCTATGATGCTCTTTCTTCCGCCCGTCCCTACCGCGAGGCTCTCGACCCGGTCGAGGCACTGGTGATCATGGGCGAGGCGGTTGGATCGGCGATCGATCCAGACTGCTTCGAGGCGTTACGCAGCCTGCACCAGTGAGGTGATGCCTCGATTGCCTAGCTGAGCTTATGTCTGCTTGGGCTCGATGGAGCTACGTTAGCGGCAGGAATGGGTCGAAAGCAGACATTAGCGCTTTCCTACATCACCGGGTTTGTGCTTGCTGCTTTCGCAGGTCCGACGGGCGGCAACTGGGAACGCAAAGGTCACGAAGTGGAGGAAGTGGACGGAGCCCCGTTTTCGCCCGTTGCTTTCCACTTCACCCGTTCGCCCTGAGCTTGTCGAATCGAAGATGACCGAAGGGCAAGGGCTGCCTTTTCCTATTTCGGCGCTAAAGGAAGGGCAGGGCTTCGACCCGCTCAGCCCGAACGGAGCATGCTATGTCCAGTTACGCCGATCGCCTGAAAGCCCTTCGCGAACAGCTGAAAGCCGAAAAGCTCGACGGCTTCGTCGTCCCGCTGACCGACGAACATATGAGCGAATATGTCGGCAGCTACGCGCAGCGCCTTGCCTGGCTGACGGGGTTCGAGGGCTCGGCCGGTTCGGCGGTGGTGCTGCCGGAGCAGGCGGCGATCTTCGTCGACGGCCGCTACACGCTGCAAGTGCGCCAGCAGGTCTCCCCGACCGAATGGAGCTACCAGTCGGTGCCCGAGACGAGCACCACGCAGTGGCTCGAAGAGCATGCGCCCGAAGGCGCGCGCATCGGCTATGATCCCTGGCTGCACACCCGCGACTGGGTGAAGAAGGCGAAGGAAGCGCTCGCCACCCGCGGCGCTGAGCTGGTCCCGGTCGACCGCAACCCGATCGACGAAATCTGGAAGGACCGGCCCGAAGCGTCGAAGGCGCATCTTGTCGTCCAGTC
>JAFBAM010000121.1 GCA_019247755.1 Sphingomonas sp. | reverse complement strand
ATGCCGCGGGTCTGGTCGTCGTCAGCGCCCTTCAGACCGTCGAGGGCCTTGGTCGCGTAGAGGAGCGCCGTGCCGCCGCCCGGGACGATGCCTTCCTCGACCGCGGCGCGGGTCGCGTGGAGCGCGTCATCAACGCGATCCTTGCGCTCCTTAACTTCGACCTCGGTGGCGCCGCCGACCTTGATCACCGCAACGCCGCCGGCGAGCTTCGCCAGCCGCTCCTGCAGCTTCTCACGGTCATAGTCGGACGTCGTGGTCTCGATCTGCTGACGGATGGCGCCGACGCGTCCCTCGATGTTCTCGCGGGTGCCGTTACCGTCGACGATCGTGGTGTTGTCCTTGTCGATCGTGACGCGCTTGGCCTGGCCGAGCATGTTCAGCGTGACGCTCTCGAGCTTGATGCCGAGATCCTCACTGATCATCTCGCCGCCGGTGAGGATCGCAATGTCCTCGAGCATCGCCTTGCGGCGATCGCCGAAGCCCGGAGCCTTCACGGCCGCGACCTTGAGGCCGCCGCGCAGCTTGTTGACGACGAGCGTGGCCAGAGCCTCGCCCTCGATGTCCTCGGCAATGATCAGCAGCGGACGGCCGCTCTGAACAACTGCCTCGAGGATCGGGAGCATGGCCTGCAGGTTGGAGAGCTTCTTCTCGTGGATCAGGATGTACGGATCCGAAAGCTCGACCTGCATCTTCTCCGGGTTGGTGATGAAGTAGGGGGAGAGGTAGCCGCGATCGAACTGCATGCCTTCGACGACGTCGAGCTCGAACTCGAGACCCTTCGCCTCTTCGACGGTGATCACGCCTTCCTTGCCGACCTTCTCCATCGCCTCGGCGATCTTCTCACCGACCTCACGGTCGCCGTTCGCCGAGATGATGCCGACCTGCGCAATCTCGCTCGAGCCCTGCACGTCCTTCGAACGCGCCTTGAGGTCCGCGACGACCTTCTGGACGGCGATGTCGATGCCGCGCTTCAGGTCCATCGGGTTCATGCCCGCCGCAACTGACTTCATGCCCTCGCGGACGATCGCCTGGGCGAGGACCGTGGCAGTGGTGGTGCCGTCGCCGGCAATGTCGTTGGTCTTCGAGGCCACTTCGCGCACCATCTGGGCGCCCATGTTCTCGAACTTGTCCTTGAGCTCGATCTCCTTGGCGACGGTGACGCCGTCCTTGGTGATGCGCGGAGCGCCGAAGCTCTTGTCGATGACGACGTTGCGGCCCTTGGGGCCCAGCGTCACCTTCACCGCATTGGCGAGGATGTCGACGCCGTTGAGGATGCGCTCCCGCGCGTCCCGGCTGAATTTCACGTCCTTGGCTGCCATCTGGCTACCCTTTCATGACTTCGGCTTTGAACAGGTTCAAAGCCGGGGATTAGAAAAAATTCGAAGAATCCGACGATCCCGAGCCCGTTGGCGTCAGCCAACAATGCCCAGAATGTCGCTTTCCTTCATGATGATGAGGTCTTCACCGTCGATCTTCACCTCGGTGCCGGACCACTTGCCGAACAGGATCTTGTCGCCGGCCTTGACGTCGAGCGGCGCAATCTTGCCCTCTTCGTTCTTGGCGCCAGCGCCGACGGCGACGACTTCGCCTTCCTGCGGCTTTTCCTTCGCCGTATCCGGGATGATGATCCCGCCGGCGGTCTTCTCATCGGCCTCGACTCGACGGACGAGGACACGGTCATGAAGCGGCCTGAAACCCATGGGTCGGAACCCCCTCTTCTCTCTCTAAGTTGAACATTCCGTTGGCACTCCCACCAGGAGAGTGCCAGCGATGGCGGCCATATGGTTGCGGCCGGTTCGTCCGTCAATGGGGGCGTTCAGGGCTTTCTGGTCAGGCCGCGTACGATGTGCCGAAGTGGAAGAATCGGGTCTCCCTCCACTTCCTCCACTTTGTCACTCTTGGACTTGATCAGCGGAGAAGTAGGCACGACCTGCATCCGCCAGCTTAAGGCACATTTTGCGGGGTGTAGGACAGCATCTTTTTCTGCCGGGTGCCGATGTCCGTTTTCGACCCACAACGGACACTAGCTCAACAGGACGGTCGAATGACGAGCGGAGTCAGCGCGCCGCGACGGTCAGCCCCAACCGCGACCGCATCATCCAGCGCGCGAGCATCAGCGCAGCGACGGCGGCAAGGCCGCTCGCGAGGCCGACCCAGATGCCGACCCCCTTCCAGTCCTGGGCGAATGCCAGCCAAGCGCCAATGCCCAGGCCGACGACCCAATAGCCGACCAACGCGAAAACCAGCGGCCATCGCGTGTCGTGGAGGCCGCGAAGCATACCCGCTCCAATGACCTGCGCGCCGTCGACCAGCTGGAAAGCCGCCGCAACCATCAGGAAGCTGACGGCTAGGCGAATGGTCTCACCGTTCGCGGGGACGTCCTTCAGAAACAGGGTGATGAGCTCGCGCGGGATGCTCCACATGATGAGCGCCATTGCGCCCATGAAGGCCACGCCGATCACCCAGGAGGTCCAGCCGGCGCGGGCGATCCCCGCTTCATCCCGGCGGCCGAGGGCCAGGCCGACGCGGACGGTCGCCGCCTGGCCGAGCCCGAGCGGAACCATGAAGGTCAGGGCCGCAAGCTGCAGCGCAACCGCATGCGCAGCGACGGCGGGGGCACCGATCCAGCCCATGAAATAGGCCGCTAGTGCAAAGACGCCCATTTCCAGCGCCATGGTCACGCCGATCGGCCAGCCGAGGCGAACCATCGCCATCGTCCTTTCGCGGTCGAAGCGCCAGAAGCGGCCGAAGAGATGGAAACGGCGGAACTGGCGGTCCGCCAGCACCACTGCGACCAGCGCGCCGCACATGAGCAGCCAGGTCAGCGTGCTGCCAACACCACCGCCCAGTAATCCTAGGGCAGGGAGTCCGAAGCGGCCGAAAATCAGCGACCAGCTGAGCAATGCGTTGAGGCCGATCCCCCCGAGGCTGAGCCACAGCACCACACGCGGCCGCTCCAGTGCCGACACGAAGTTGCGGAGGAGCTGGAACAGCAGCCACGGCGCGGTGCACCACATGTAGGCGCGGAGGAAGGTCTGCCCCTGCGTCGCTAAATCGGCGGACTCGCCGAACAGCCGCATCAGCGTGCCGACGTGCCAAAGCACCAGCCAGTAAGGCGGGAGCATGATCGCGATCAGCCACAGGCCGGCGCGGAACGTCCGCCGTACGTCGCGCACCGCATTCGAACGCTGGCCGAGCGCGGTTGCCATCATCGGCGATGACGCAATCACCAGGCCCAGCATCAGCAGATTGAAGGTGAAGGTCATGTTGAGCGCGAGCGTCGCCGCCGCCAGCTGCGTCGCGCCGAGGCGGCCCATCAGCAGGACGTCCGTCGCCTGGATGAGCTGTTGCGTGAGGTTGGCGAGGATCAGCGGCCAGGCGAGCGCCAGGGTCGCGCGCAGTTCGTCGCGCCAGGCGGCCTTTCGTTCGCCTGCAGAGATTGTCGCCGCGTCCATCAAATCGTCATTGCGAGACGCGAAGCGGCGAAGCAATCCAGGAACGGAACAACCGGAATGCCCGGCTACGCTCGCAATGACGCAAGCACTAAGCTAGCAAGCCGCAAACCATCGCTGAGGTCGATCGCAATGAAGTTCGTGCGCGCAATCTGGAAGTTGCTTGTCGGGATCAAGGACGCACTTGTCCTCCTCCTCCTCATCCTGTTCTTCGGCGGACTCTACGGCGCACTGTCGGCAAAGCCGGCCGCGGTTCGGGAAGGCGTGCTGGACCTCAACCTCAACGGCAGCGTGGTCGAGCAGCCGTCGCGGCGCGAGTGGGCGGACGTCGCCGGCTCCTCGCGGATGCAGGAATATCGCCTCCGCGACCTGGTGGCTGCGCTCGACAAGGCGAAGGACGACAGCCGCGTGAAGGTCGTCGCGCTCGACCTCGACGGCTTCACGGGTGGCGGCGCGACCGCGGTCGGCGATCTTGCAGCGGCGGTCCGGCGGGTCCGCGATGCGGGCAAGCCGGTCGTGGCCTATGGCGTGGGCTACACCGACGACAGCTACGCGCTCGCCTCGGCAGCGTCGGAGATCTGGCTCAACCCGCTCGGTGGCGTCCTGATCTCAGGGCCCGGCGGGTCGAACCTCTATTACAAGGGACTGCTCGACAAGCTTGGCGTCACCGCCAACGTCTATCGTGTCGGCACCTACAAGTCGGCGGTTGAGCCCTACATCCGCAACGACATGTCGCCCGAGGCGAAGCAAAATTACCAGGCCCTAGACCAGGCGCGGCTGGAAAGCTGGAAGCAGGAGATCAAGCAGGCGCGGCCGAAGGCCAATATCGACCTGTTCCTCAACAACATGAACGGCGCAGTGGCCGCGGCGGGCGGCGACATGGCCAAGGCTGCGCTGCAGGCTGGCTTGATCGACAAGGTCGGCGACCGCCGCCAATTCGAGGCGCGCCTGGCCGACCTCGGCGGCGGTGCGGGCGACCGGGGAATTGCGTTCAAGCAGATCAAGCTTGGCTCTTACGTCAACGAGATGGTCGACCAGAAGCCGAGCGGCCCGA
>JAFBAM010000239.1 GCA_019247755.1 Sphingomonas sp. | reverse complement strand
GGTGATCAGCTGCTGCTGCTCCGGCGTCTTCGCTTCCTTGCGGAACTCGTCGATCAGGTCGACCGAGCGCTCGTACGGCGCGCCCTTGAACCGGAACCGCGCGAGGAACCGCGACAGCGCGCGATCGACCGCATCCTCGCCCAGCCGTTCCTGCAGCAGGTACATCACGACCGCGCCCTTGCGGTAGTGGATGTAAGGCTGGTTCTCGACGCGCTCGAGCGGCACTTCCTCGACCACCTCGCCCTGACGGCTGCGGAGGTAATTATCGAGCTCGTACTTGAGGAAACGGCGGATCTTGTCCGGCCCATAGAGGTGCTTCATCACCATCAGCGCAGAATATTGCGCCAGCGTCTCGCTGGTCATCGTGCCGCCCTGCATGTTCGCGCCGATCACCTGGTGCGCCCAATATTGGTGCGCCATTTCGTGCGCGACGACATAGGTCGTGAAATCGATCTTTGTCGGGTCGTCGGTATTGGCGTTGAACCCGATCGATTCCGAATAAGGCATGGTGCCCGCGAACGCCTGCGCAAAACTAGCGTAGCCGGGGAATTCGATGATCCGGGCATAGTTGAACTGATAGGGCCCGAAGTGCGCGCGGTAATAATCGAGCGCGACGCCCATCGCGTTCAGCATCTTCTCGACGTTCCAATCGTGCCCCTGATGGTAGTAGACTTGGAGCTGCAGGCCGTTGTGATTGCGCGTCGCAACCTTGTAGTCTGCCGACTGGATAGAGAAGAAATTGAGGATCGGTGCGCCGCTGACGAAATGCGCCGTGCGCCGGCCGTTGCTGGTCACATCGGACACGCGGTTGCCCGGCGCGATCGGCGTCTGGTCGGCGTCGGTGCTGACGGTAATGTCGGACGTCGTCCAGTCGCTACCGATATAGTTGCGCGCGGTCGCTGACAGGTCCTCGAGCTTCGCTGGGCGAAGGTCGGCTGGAAGGCCCTGGCGCCGGCGTTTCGAGCGGTCGGTCAGAAGGTTGTTCTGATCCATCCCGATGATCGGCGCGAAGGTGAAATTGTTCACGAAGGTGCCGTTCTCGATGACGTCCGTCGCGGGACCGCGAGCGCGGAAACCACGGTGCCAAACCTCCGAGCTGAAGTTGAGCACCGCATGCGAACCCGGCGCTAGCGGCGTCTCGAAGCGATAGATGCGATAGCCGAACTTCCTGTCGTCGGAGACGAGCCGCGCGCCGCCCACTTCCAGGCGCGAGAACGTCATGTCCTGGTCGCCCTGCCGGACATGAACGTCGCGGATCGGCGAACTGGTGTTATTGACCAGGTCGTAGGCGCCGCTCGCGATCAGTCGCCGCTGTTTTGGGAACAGCTGCACATCCAGCTTTACGTGGGCGATCGAAGGCTGCGTCAGCTTCTCGTACTTGAGATATTTCTTCTCATAGTCCGCCTGGAATTTCTCGACATCGTCCGCGGTCTGGTAGCGGTTGATTACGTGCGTGTTGCGGTAGGCGTAGACCTCGGTTGCCGCCATCGCGACCGCCGCCACGGCGGCGAGCGCGATCGGGGCCGCGCTCGCGTGACGCCCCATTCGCTTGATCCGCACCCTGAGCCCCAGGTCGGTGCCGCGAGGCCATAGGAGGTAAGCCAGGACCATCAGGATGGTCGCGAAGCAGAGCCAGTAGAATTGTAACACGGCAGCGCCGAACCAGAAGCTGCCCGCTCCGACGAAATCGCTCAGCGGCACGCTCGGGGATTGGCCGTAATTATAGAGCGGGTCGCCATAGCCCATGTTGCTGAGGAAGATGCCGGCGACGAACCAGACGAACAGGATTCCCCACCCGACATACTTGTTCGGGCTCAGCACCTGCACGAACACCGCCAGGATCGAGATCAGCAGGCCATCGACGGCGGCCGGCAGCACGAACCAGGCGATGAACTCATAGACGCCGACGGTCCGCGCGCCCTCGACAAGCTGGTAGACCATGCCCGTCGCAGCGGCGGCGAGATTGACGATCAGCAGGATCAGGAAGATCGCAATGATCTTCGGAACCGTCATCACCCAGCTCGGCACCGCGGTGGAATCGATCAGCTCGTTGACCTTGCGGTCACGCTCTCGCCAGACGAGCTCGCCGCCATAGAAGGCCGCGATCATCAGCAGGAAGATGCTGGATCCGCCGACGACGTTGCGGATCGTCGCCGCGAGCGTCGGATGGTCGGACGTCCCGTAGACCGAGCGCGACACCCACAGCACCACGCCCGTGAACGTGATCGCAAGGAGCATCAGGACGATCAGTCCGGGGCTGGTCAGCACCTGGCGGACCTCGACCCGAAGCCGGGTCAGGAACTGAGTGGTTCGTGACGCCTTCGCGTCGCGGGTAAAGATTGCCGGGCCGCCGAGTTCAGCAGGTGCGGCCGCGAGCTTTTCCTCGCGCGCCTGCCGCTTGGCCAGCCGGCGCAATCTCCAGCGCGACGGCGCCCGCTCGGTCATTGAGAAGCGCCAGACGGTAAAGCCCAGGAAGAGCAGCCCCAGGACGATCGCAAAGGCCCGGTTGAAGAGCATCGCGCCCGAAAGATCGAGCAGCCGGCCGTTGAGCTCGCTCTGGGTCCAGTAGCGGGTCGCCTCCTGGAGCGCGCCCGTCCCGAGCGGCTCCCACCGCGCGGTGGTCTCGCGATATTCAATCTTTTGGCCGACCACGTTGCTGGTGATGAGGTAGCCCATGACCAGCACGATCGCGCCGAGATAGGCCGCCATCATCGACCGTAGGAGCGTCGCGACGGCGAATAGCACGGCGCACATCAGGAAGATGTTCGGGATCGCCAGGATCAGGAACGGCCAGACGTAGTAGGAAAGGACCTGCGGCCCGATCCGCTCCGGGTCGACCCACGGCATGATCGATCCCGCCCACATGCCCACGGGAATCGCGAGATAGCCGAGCCAGGCGATGAAGAGCCCGCCAAGGAATCGCCCGAGCACGATCTGGTGCGCGGTGACGGACGTAGCACGCACGATTGGCGCGAAGCCGCTAGTGTCATCGCGGACGATCGCGTTCGCCACGAAGGCGGTGATCACGAACAAATAGAAGAGTGAAAAGACCGCCGTCGCGACCGCGATCGCGCCGGGCGCATTCTCATGGACGCCGCCCGGCGTCCCGATGCTGACATTCTCGCTCGACGTCAGGCCGAAGCCGAGCAGGAAGAAGATGGCGATCGAAACCCAGAACACCGGGTTGCGCAGCTGATACCGGACTTCGAAGCCGGCGATCCCGAAGAGCATGGATGCGTCTCCTCAGGCCGCGCGACGAAGCGTGGACAGCGTCGAGAAGTATACGTCTTCCAGGCCGCCTTCGACCGGCTCGAAACCCTTGGGCTGCGCGTCTGAAAGGACGTGGACAATCGTCCGGCCCGCGAACAGCCGGGTCGAGATCACTTCGTGATCCTGTTGGTATTTCTCGAGCTCGCTGTTGCCGATTTCCTTCTTCCAGACGCGTCCGCGCGTCGAGGCGATCAGATCCGCCGGCTTGCCCTGAAGCCGCAAGCGTCCATCCGCGAGCACCGCCATCAGCGGGCAAAGGTCGGCGACATCGTCGACGATGTGGGTCGACAGGATGACGACGACATTGTCGCCGATCGCCGCCAGTAGGTTGAGGAAGCGGTTGCGCTCTTCGGGATCGAGGCCCGCCGTCGGCTCGTCGACGATGATCAGCTCGGGGTTGCCGATCAGCGCCTGCGCGATTCCGAACCGCTGCCGCATGCCACCGGAGAAGCCGGCGATGGACTTGTCGCGAACCGCCCAGAGATTCGTCTGGTGAAGTAACGTCTCGACGACGCTCTTGCGGTCGCCCTTGCCGGTAATGCCCTTCAACACCGCCATCTGGTCAAGCATCGAATAGGCCGAGACCCGTGGATAAACGCCGAAATCCTGCGGCAAATAGCCGAGAGTCTTCCGCAAGCGATCCGGGTCGGCGAGCACGTCGATGTCGCCGAACTTGATGGTTCCCGCCGTCGGCTCCTGCAGCGTCGCCACGGTGCGCATCAGCGTCGACTTGCCGGCGCCGTTGGGCCCGAGCAGCCCGAACATTCCGCGCGGGATCGACAGGTTCACATCGGCAAGCGCGACGGTGCCATTGGCGTAGGTGTGCGACAGGTCGGCGATTTCGAGCATTGGGCCCCCACCCTTTTGGTTGCGTTACAAGTGGTTAGCCGCGGGATTTTGCACCCGCAATCGGTGCTTCGACGAGCGGCGGAAAAGCTTCGCCATTTCGGCCCGACCGCAAGGCCCGCTAGAGGGGAATCATGCACCGGCTGTTCGTCGCCATTCGCCCCCCCGAAGAAATCCGCGACCTGCTGATTGCAATGGACGACAGCCCGGACTTCCGCTGGCAGGATGACGAGCAACTGCACCTCACCTTGCGGTTCATCGGTCAGGTCGACCGCCCGCTCGCCGATGATATCGCGTCCGCGCTGAGCCGAATCGAATCCGAAGCGTTCGAGCTGCGGGTCGCCGGGGTCGGCCGATTCGAGCAGCGCAGTTCCGGCGCCTTATGGGCCGGCATCGAGCCCAAGACCGCGGTCGCAGCACTGGCCGCCAAAGTTGAGCGTGTCTGCCAGGAGGTTGGACTTGAGCCGGAGCGCCGCGCCTTCTTCCCGCACATTACCTTGGCTCGCTGGAAAGGCCGCCGCTCGCGCGAAGTCGCCGATTTCCTCGAGCGAAATCGCGCGCTCCGCTCCGATCCGTTCCAGGTAACCCAATTCACGCTCTTCGAAAGCCGTCTTTCAAGGCACGGCGCGCATTATGAAGCGACCGCAACCTACAACCTGCGATAGGCAACGGACTCGCACCCAAAGGCATTCACATGTAATGCGCTGCTCAGCGGGGGGCACCAATGGCCGCGACCAAAAATCACAGCCGCAGATACGTGATTGCAGTCACAGCATGCCTGACGCTTGCCGCGAGCGCGTACGGGCTGGCGCGGTTCTTCCCTGCGCTTGGACCGATTGCCGGCACCATCGCCCCGCAGATGTATGTGGATTCGCTGCCAACCGCGCAGATCCCGACACAGGGTCGCTACGTGCTCGTGGACGCCGCTTCGGCGCGGCTCTACATGATCGAGGACGGCCGCGTCCGCGATTCCATGCGGGTGATCGTCGGCAAGCCCGAAACGCCGACCCCGACGCTCAAGGACGTCATCAACTACGAAACGTTGAACCCGTATTGGCACGTCACGCCGGACCTAGGCCGGTCGCTAATCGCGCCAAACGTCCTCAAGCAAGGGACGGCCTATCTGACGACCCGCGGCTACGAAGTCGTCACGGGCTGGGAGCCCGATGCTAAGGTGGTTCCGCCGGACAGCGTCGATTGGCAGGCCGTCGCCGACGGCAAGGCGCAGATTTATGTCCGCCAGCGGCCGGGCCCCGCCAACTCGCTCGGCCAGTTCAAGTTCGACCTTCCGAACGGCGACGGCATCTATCTCCACGACACGCCCAAGAAGGAGCTCTTCGCGCTCGAGGAACGCAACCTCAGCCATGGCTGCGTCCGGCTGGAGGATGCGCCGAGGCTTGCGCGGTGGCTCCTCGGCAAGGACCCCCCCGCTGCCTCTGCGCCGGAGGAGAATGTCCTGCTCCCACGCCCGGTGCCGATCACGATCAGCTACCTGGACGCGCGGGCGCAGATGCAGCTCGCCGCATTGCGCTAAGCGAACGACCTACCAGATCCGGACGCGCTGCTCCGGCGGGATGTAGAATTTCGATCCCGGCTTGATGCCGAACGCATCGTACCACGCATCCATATTCCGTAGCGGTCCGATGATCCGGTAACGGCGCGGGCTATGCGGATCGGACGCGACCTGCGTCTTGATTGCGTCTTCACGCTGCTTGCCCCGCCACGCCTGCGCGAACGACAGGAAGAACCGCTGGTCGCCGGTCAGCCCGTCGATCACCGGCGCCGGCTGCCCGTTCAGTGACATCTTGTAGGCCGTATAGGCGACCTCCAGCCCGGACATGTCGCCGATATTTTCGCCCATCGTCAGCGCGCCGTTGATGAATACGCCGGGCGCCGCCTCATAGGACGAATATTGCTTGCCGAGCGCATCGGTCAGCGCTTTGAAACGCGTCGCATCGTCCTTGGTCCACCAGTCGCGGACCGCGCCTGTCTCGTCGATCTTGCGGCCCTGGTCGTCGAAGCCGTGCATGATCTCATGCCCGATGATCGCTCCGGCCGCGCCGTAATTGACTGCCGCGTCGGCCGTCGGGTCGAAGAATGGCGGCTGCAGGATGCCGGCAGGGAACACGATTTTGTTCTCCAGCCCGCCGTTGTACGCATCGACGGTCGCCGGGCTCATCGCCCACTTCTTGCGGTCGACCGGCTTGTTGAGATCCTCAAGCTGGTAGTCCCACTCAAAGGCGGCGCTCCGCTTGACGTTGCCGTACAAATCGTCGGCCTTCATCGTCAGCTTGGAATAATCCCTGAACTTGTCGGGATAGCCGACCATCACGTCCATTTTTGCGAGCTTGGTGAGCGCGGCCTGCTTGGTCGCGTCACCCATCCAGCTATTGCCCTGGATCCGCTGCGCCGCCGCCTTTTTGAGGTTCGCGACGAGGTCCTGCATCATGGTCTTGGACTGCGCCGGGAAGTAGCGGTCGACATAGGTCTTGCCGAGCAGCTCACCGAGACGGCCGTCGACTTCGGCGATCCCACGCCGCCAGCGTGGCCGGAGTTCCTTCGCGCCGCTGAGCGTCTTCGTATATTCGAACTTGCTGTCGACGAAGCGCTTGGAGAGGTAGTTGGAGGCCTGGTCCGCGACCTTGAACCGCTGCCAGGTCTTCAGCGTATCGAGCGGCGTCTTCGCATAGAGCGCAGCCATCGCCTTCACCGCGGTATTGTCGCCAACGATCATGTGCGGTGACATCACCCTGGATTCGGTGAGGTAAAGCTTCCAGTCGAATCCCGGCGCATACTTCTGCAGTTGAGCCAGCGTCATCGGGTTGTTGAGCTTGCTGATGTCGCGCTGGTCGGCACGCGGCCACGACAGCTTGGCGATCTCGGTCTCGAACGCCATGATCTTGTCCGTCGCCGCCGCGGCGTTAGGCGTGCCGACCATCTCCAGCGTGCGCTGGATGTAGGCGCGATAGGCGTCCCGCTGCGGCTTGTACTTGTCGAGCAAATAATAGTCGCGATCCGGCAAACCGAGACCCGAGGTGAATACCCCGCCGATGTTCATGTCGGGGTGCGCGAAATCGGGCAGCACGCCGACGCCGAACAATGTCTGTCCTAGGTCGCCGTTCGACTGCGCCATGAAGCGCGTGAATTCGGCTTTCGTCTTGATCGCGGCGACGCGGTCGAGATCGGGCTTCAGCGGCGCGGCATCGAGCTGCTCGAGCCGCGCCTCGTCCATGTAGCTCTGGTAGAAAGCGCCGAGCTGGCTGTCCGCCGGCGCAGTCATGACGATCGCGCGCAGCTGCTCCTGGTTGCGGTCGGCAAGGTCGGATCCGACGCCGTTGTTCGACTTGTCGGCGGGGATTTCATGCGTGTCGAGCCACTTGCCCGCGGCATAGCGCTGGAAATCGTCGCCCGGGTTCACCGACAAGTCGCGGGTCGAAATGTCGACGCCCCATGTTCCGAAATGCACGGTGCTTGGCACCTTGGCAGCGAGGTCGGCCTGTTGGGCCTGCGCCGGAAGGGTGAAGGTCAGAACCGAAGTCGCGAGCAGAACCGCAGACAAACGAGACGAGCGAACTTTCATGACAGCCCCCAAGCAATTGATTTGCCGAGGCTAGTTCGGCTCGCGCGACGAATCCAGCGAGTCCGGATCGACGAGCGTCAGGAGTCCATCGACGAACTAGGTCGCGCGGCGACCTAGGGGCCGGGGTAACCGACCGGCTGGTCGTTGAGCGCCTTCGCCAGGGTGATGGGACCAAACGCGACCTGCTTCAGGTGCATCTCACCAATCCACCACGCGCCGAATAACCCGCACGAGAGCCAGATCAACGCGCCAATGACGGCGAGCAGCTTCACGGCGCACCTGTCGGCGAGCCGTATTCAGCGTTTGATTTCAGTTCGGTACGGGTCATCGGCGGTGCCCCCTTTTGTCACCACCACGCCACAGCCTATCGTCCGCCTCAAACCTTGACGAAATGCAAATGTCGGCCCGTTCTAACCTGATCTTAAGGCGGACGGGCATACAATGCGCCTATGGCGACCGCCCCACAAGACCGCCGCAAAGGTGCAAGGCCGGACGACCCCGAGCGCCGCGGACGGCGTGATAGTCCCCGCGCTCACATTGTCCTGCCCGCGACCGTCGATGCGCTGAGCGGCCGCCAGCAGATCAGCCTCCTCGACATCTCCCGGGAAGGCGCGTGCCTGCAGGGCGAGCGGCTTCCAGAGGTCGGCAAGGATGTGGTCCTGAAATGTGGCGCAGTCGATGCGTTCGGGACTGTTGCCTGGGCCGTCTCGACGCGCTGCGGGGTGCGGTTCGACGAACCGATCAGCCTCAGCGAGCTAATGGCCCTGCGCCAGGTCGCTGCCGCGACCGATGAGATCGGCATTACGCCTGAAGAGGCGCAGGCGACCGCAGACTGGATGAACGGCCTCGCGCGCTAGGGCTCTCACTCCGCCGCGATTGGCCTGCTGACCGCGTGCGCTTCCTCACCCACCAGACGATGGAATAGCCGTCCGATCCGTGCCTCGAGCGAGATCGCGATCGAGAAATAAGCCGGGACGAGCAGCAACGTCAGCAGCGTCGAGAAGATCAGCCCGCCGATCACGGTCACGCCCATCGGCGCTCGCCAGCTCGCATCGCCATTGAGCGAGAGGGCGATCGGCAACATGCCGGCGACCATCGCGACGGTCGTCATGACGATCGGCTGGGCCCGCTTGTGGCCCGCCTCGTAGATGGCCTCATTCTTCGCCATCCCGTGGTTCATCATCTCTACGGCGAAATCGACCAGCAGGATCGAGTTCTTGGCGACGATCCCGAACAGCATCAGGATGCCGATGAAGACGGGCAAAGACAGCGGCTGGCGCGCGATGTGCAGGCCGATCGCAGCGCCCAACGGGCAGAGCCACAGCGATCCCATGTTGACGAATGGTGACAGGAACCGGCGGTAAAGCAGCACGAGGACGGCGAACACGAGCAGGACGCCGGCAAACAGGGCGACGATGAAGTTGCGGATCATCTCGCTCTGCCACTTGGTCTGGCCGAGATTGAGGCGGGAGACGCCCTCCGGCAACTTTTGGACCGATGGCAACGCATTGATCTTCCTCCACGCCTGGCCGGTCACGAAGCCGGGCGCGAGATCGGCGCCGATGGCGATCCGCCGCGACTGCGCCGTGCGCTGGATGCTGACAGGCCCAGCCCCGAAGCTGATGTCGGCTACCGCCCGGAGCGGGACGGAGCCGCCCTTCGACGTCGGTACCGGCAAGTTGCCGAGCGTCGTCAAATCCTTGCGCTCATTCTCCGCCAGCGACACCTGGATCGGGATCTGGCGGTCGGACAGCGAGAATTTCGCGCTGTTCTGCTCGATGTCGCCAAGGGTCGCGATGCGGATCGTTTGGCTAAGCGCCGCGGTCGTGACGCCGAGGTCGGCCGCCAGGTCGAACCGCGGCTTGATGACGATCTCAGGGGTGGCGAGATCGCCCGCCACGCGAGGCGCGCGCAGCTCAGGCATCGCCTGCATGTCCTGGGCGATCTTGTTCGCGGCCGCGTCCAGCTTCACCGGGTCGTCGCCGCCAAGGAACAGCATGATGTCGCGCGACGCACCGCCAGGGCCGCCGCCGTTCTGGCTCTGGAAGTTCACCCGCGCGTCGGCGATTCCGGCGAGCTTCGGCGCCATCGCCCGCTCGAACTGCGTGCTCGTGACCTTGCGATCCTTCTTGAGCTTCAGCTCGACATTCCCGCTGCCGACATTGATCCGCTCGAACGCCCGCTCCACCGTCGGATCCTTGCCGACGATGCCGGCAACATGGTCGATCACCGCTTCGGTCTGCTCGAGTGTGCTGCCCGGCGGCAGGCTGACCTGAACCGTCGACGTGTCCTGGTTGAGCTCCGGCTGGAACGTCATCGGCAGCGTCGCGATCAGCACGACGGTCAGTAACAGCGCACCAAAGCCAACCCCTACCATGACCAGGCGATGGTCGAACCGCAGGCTCTTGAGCTTGCCCCAGAGACCCGGATTGCGGAGCGCATAAGCGTGCGCCTTGCTGGTGTTCAGCGACCAGGTGAGAAGCCCCAGATATTTGTCCATCGCCTTGCCCGAAGCGTGCGGCTGCACGCCGTGCGAGCGCAGGAAATAGGCTGCGATCAGCGGCGTGATCATGCGGGCGACGAGCAGGCTCATTAGAACCGACATGACGACGGTGAAGCCGAACGCCTTGAAGAACTGGCCCGAAATGCCGGGCATCAGCGCCACCGGCAGGAACACCGCGACGATCGACATGGTCGTCGCAAGCACCGCGAGCCCGATCTCGTCCGCGGCATCGAGCGCGGCCTGGTACGCGGATTTGCCCATCCGCATGTGGCGGACGATGTTCTCGATCTCCACGATCGCATCATCGACCAGAACGCCGGCCACCAGGCTCATCGCCAGCAGCGACAACCCGTTTAAATTGATGCCGAGCATGTCCATGAACCAGAAGGCCGGGATGGCGGACATCGGGATGGCAAGCGCTGAGATGGCGGTCGCTCTTATGTCGCGAAGGAACAGGAGGACCACGAAGACCGCGAGAACCGCGCCTTCGATCAGTCCTTCCATCGCCGACTTGTACTGGTTCTTGGTGTAGTCGACCGAATTGTCGATCTCGTAGAAATGGATGCGCTTGTCGCTCTTCTCGAGCGCATGCAGCTCCTTCCACACATCGTCGTACACCGAGACGTCAGACGATCCCTTCGAGCGCTGGACGTTGAAGGTGATGACTTGCTGGCCATTGAGCTTCGCCAGCGTCCGCTGCTCCGAATAAGCGTCCTTCACTTCCGCGATATCCGCGAGACGAACGAATCTTCCGCCGCCGAGCGAAATCTGGGTCTGCGAAAGGTCGAAGGCGGTCGAGGCATTGCCGAGCACGCGCACCGATTGTTCAGAACCTGCGATCTCCGCCCGGCCGCCCGCCGCATTCATGTTGAGCTGGCGGAGCTGCTGGTTGACCTGCGCGGCGGTCAGCCCCTGCGCCTGCAGCGCTGCCGGGTCGAGGATCACACGGATCTCGCGGTTGACGCCGCCCTCGCGCGAAACGCCGGCCACCCCCGTCACACTCCGCAGCCGCTTCGCGACATTATTGTCGATGTACCAGCTGAGCTGCTCCAGCGTCATGTCGGTCGTCTCGGCTGAGATGAACACGATCGGCGCTGCCGACGTATCGAACCGCTGCACCGTCGGCTCGAGGATTCCCTCCGGCAAATTGCCGCGAACCTGGGCGATGGCGTTGCGCACGTCGTTGACGGCGCGGTCGACGGGAGTCCCGATCTGCAGCTGGACGACGGTATTGCTGAAGCCCTCGCTGACCGAGCTATCGATCTCATCGACGCCGTTGACGCCGCGAACGGCGGCTTCGATCTGCTGGGTGACCTGCTTTTCCATCTCCGCGGGCGCCGCGCCGGGCTGGCTGACGCCGACGACCACCACCGGAAATTCGATGTCCGGGTTTTGCGTGATCGTCATCCGGCTGAACGAGACGATCCCGGCCAGCATCAGCCCGACGAACAAGACGATCGGCGCAACCGGATTGCGAATGCACCAGGACGAGATGTTACGAAAATTCATGAGATTCCGAACGCTTGGTTCTCAACGGCTCCAAGACGGCAACCTGGCTTGTTGATTCGTATGATAGGAGTGGCACCAACGTTCGGTCGCTGCAATCGTGCCTCCCCGACGGTCGTGACGATGCCCGCTCAGGCGACTTGCGCAGCAAGCCAGCGGTCGCCGACCCGCTGCAATATGTCGAGCGGCACACGGCCGGTGCCAAGCACCGCATCGTGAAACGCCTTGAGGTCGAACTTCGGCCCCAGCTTCGCCTTTGCCTTGTCGCGCAGCCCGGTGAACACCGAATGACCGAGCTTGTAGCTGCAGGCCTGGCCGACCGAGACGCAGTAGCGCTCGACCTCGCGCGCCGCGAAGCCCGGCGCTTCGCCGTCCTGGACGACGAAATGGCTGATCGCCTGCTCGCGGCTCCATTTCAATGTGTGGATGCCCGTATCGACTACGCAGCGGTTGGCGCGGAATAGCTGGAATTTGAGATATCCGAGCCGACCCAGCGGATCGTCGTCGTACATGCCAAGCTCATCGGCCAGCTGCTCGGCATAGAGCGCCCAGCCCTCGCCATAACCCGAGAAACCGCCCGTCTTGCGGATCAGCGGCAAATTCTGGTTCGACAGTGCAAGGCCACCTTCGAACTGGTGGCCCGGCAAGCCTTCGTGAAACACCGTCGTAGCGAGGCAAAACTTCGGCCACTCGGCGCTGTCGTGCAGGTTGAAGAAGACCAGGCCGGGCCTTTTGCCGTCGAGCGACGGTCCTTGTGAGAAGGCCGACGCCGCGCCCGCCTCCGTCTGCGGCGGCACTCGGCGCACCTCGAACTGGTAGGGCGGCATCCGGTTGAATGCGCGCGGCAGGCGCGTTCGGATCGCCGCAAGCCGATCGTTGCAATAAGCGATCGCCTGCGCCTTGCCGGCGTCGGTGTTCGGATAGAGCTGCGCCGGGTCCTTGTAGAGCGCCGCCATCCGTTCGCCGACCGAGCCCTTGGTCATGCCCTGCGCCTTGAGCAGCTCGTCGAGCCGCGCCGAGATCATTTTCGCCTGGTCGAGCCCGAACTTGTGCACCTCTGCGGGGCTCAGCCGCGTCGTCGTCGTGTTGTGCAGCGCGGTCGCGTAGAATTCGGGCCCGCCCTTGAAGCGCCAGATGCCGGCGTCGTGCGTCGCGCGTTTGCGCAGCGCTTCGACCTCCGCGAGTTGACGCGCCAGCGCCGGCGCAATGGCCTGCTCCTGGATCCGCGCCGCATCGCGGGCATAGCCGTCGCCCAGTCCCTTCGCGGCCGCGCGGCGGGCTATCGATTTAACCACGACCGCATCCGCCGCCGGGACTTGCAGCGCGGTCATCTGCTTCATCGTCAGGTCGAGAATGAAGTCGGGCGGGATGACGCCCAAACCCGCGTCATGCTTCATCCGCGCGGTCTCATCGTCCAGCCGCTTCGCGAACGCGGTCATGCGCGACAGATAGGCGTCGGCATCTTCCTTCGTCTCGATCGGATGCTTGGTGTCAAGGAAGTCGGGGACCGACTGGTAGGCGCCGGTCAGCTGCGACACGACGTACGGCGACGGCCCGAACGCATTGCCGCCGAAGTTGAACTTCTGCACCTCCGCCGCGGATTGACGGGTGTAGGTGACGACGTCGAGGTTCAGCTTCTCGATGTCGCTGAGCCCGGTACGCGGAAACGCCTTCAACCGCGCGAGCTGGCTCTGCGTCAGCGCCCGTTGCGCCGCCCGGGCCGCATCGTCGGACCCAGCCAGCTTCCCGCGCAGGTCCGCGTTCACGCCCTTGTCGAGCCCGATCAGCGTCGCGCTTTCCGGGTTCTGGCGAAGCTGTTCGTTGAACAAGGTGTCGAACAGCTTGGCGAGCTGCGGCGAGCCTGAAGGTTGCGCCAGCAACTTGGCAGGAAAAGCGGCGACGGCGGCGGTGGTAAGCAGGAACTGGCGACGATCGAGCATCACGAAGACTCCGAAAGAGTAGCTGCGCGAAACTGACGACGGTGCTGCACTTGTCAATCGTTAGGGTCGCCTGGGGCGGCGAAGGGCCGCTATTTGCTTTGCGTTAAGCACGCCGTACAAATCGCCGCGCAGGAGGGGGCGTGAACGAAGCCGGCTCCATTGCTGATGCTGACCGTCGCTCCGCGGGGCCGGTATTCATCAGCTACGCGACGGCGGACCGGAAGGAAGCGCTTAGCATCTGCCGGGCGCTCGAGAGCCGCGGGACCGCCTGCTGGATTTCGACACGCGACGTAAAGCCGGGCGAGAATTATCAGGAGGCCATCGTCCACGCGCTTCGTCAGGCGCGGGCTGTGGTCGTGATATTCTCAGGCGCGGCAAACAACAGCGACGAAATCAAGAAGGAGCTGTCGCTAGCCAGTCGCCACCGCGTCCCCGTCATCGCCTTTCGAATTGAGGACGTCGAGCCTAGCGATGCTTTCGCCTACGAGCTTTCGACCCGCCAATGGATCGACGCATTTGCCGGGCGGAGCAAATCGCTCGACCTGCTCGCTGAACGCCTCTCGAGCTTCGCCGCAACCTCTCAGGTTTCCGAAACCGCGTTTCGCCATCCTCCTCGCGTCTCGCACCGTTTGCGCCGGTGGACGATGCTCGCGGCGCCTGTTGCTTTCATGCTACTGCTCGCGGTGGGCGCATGGCAGTTGTTGTCGCCTTCCACTCACCACCGGCAGAGCATGGTTGTGCGGCTCGCATCCTTCGAAGCACTGTCCAATGACCTGCCACCGGCCATGGCCAAACTGATTCGGGAGGAGGTCATCGCTGCCTTTGGCGACGATGGCGTCATCCGCTTCTCGACGGCCTCAACGCCTCCGTCAGGTGATGGCCCCGCGTACGTGCTCGCCGGCAGCGTCAGGCGCGACGGCGACCGGATAAGGGTCATCACGCGGTTGACCAATGAACGTTCCCAGGCAGCTTTGTGGACGGACACTTTCGACTACGAGGCAAAAGATGTGGACCGCGTTGCGCGGCGCATCGCAGTCGATGCGGGCAACATGGTTCACTGCGGCCTCTTTGCGGCTTCGACTTACGGCAAGCCGCTGCCGGACGAAGTCATGTCGGACTACATGCAGTTCTGCTCCAATTCCTGGTGGGCCCAGTCCTTTTCCGACCCGGAGAAAGCGCTCGTCGCGGCGCAGAAGGTCGCCGCGGCCCTGCCGGATTTTTCATGGGGTTGGTCGGCCATCACGGTGGCCTCTGAACTTGTGTTCTACCGAACGCCGCCCGGCGCGCATCGGGAAGAGGTTCGGCGGCTCGGCCTCCAGGCGGCGGACAAGGCGCTCGCCATCAATCCACGCAATAGCGAAGCCTATGCTCAGAAAAGCATGCTGATCGGGCGGGACTGGGAGCAAAAGGAGTCTCTTTTCAAACGTGCAATCGCCGCGCAGCCGCTGTTCTGTGGTTGTGAGCATTTCTTGTATGGCGTGATGCTGAGGAATGTCGGTCGGCTTGGCCATGCTGCCGATCAGATGGAACGGTCGACGGAGATGCTTTCGCTGGACGGTATCTCGCAATTCGGGCTCGCCGAAGATCTGCTGATGATGGGCAAGGCAGATGAGGCGAAGCCGCACTTCGATGCTGCCATCGACTTGTTTCGTGACCCCGGCACTGCCCCTTACATCGCGGTTCGATATTCGACCGAGACCCGGGATTATGCGTCGGGCCTAAAGTCGCTGGCCGACCGACGTGTCCACATGTCCGACCAGAAGCGATCAGCCGTCCGCGCGGCGTTCCAGGCCCTGGCCGCTGCCGATGCGGTAGCGAAGAAGCGGGCCGCTGAGGGCCTTTTGGGCCTGCCGGCCTCCGACAAGGATTCGCTCGTCACCCGTCTGCTCGGCGCACTGGGGGCGAAGTCCGACGCGCTCCGCATCATAGAGACACGCGCAATCGACGAAGATTTCTCGGCTTCGTCATGGTTGTGGTTCCCGAGCATGCGCCCAGCGCTCGATGATCCTTCCTTCCCCGGCATGGCGCAGAGATTGGGCCTAATTCGGTATTGGAGATCTAGCCGCACCCGACCGGATGTCTGCTCGAGCGGACGAGCCCCAGCC
>JAFBAM010000163.1 GCA_019247755.1 Sphingomonas sp. | reverse complement strand
CATCACCGGCAAGCGGTAGCGATTGTAATATTGGCGGGTGATCTCGGCGTAACCGAAGGTCTCGCCAGCCGCGACGGTGTGGCCATCGGCGAACACGCGGTGCTCGTTCAGCTGGTAATAGTCGTTGCCGAAGATGCAGTGCTGCTTCAGCCGGTGGTCGAGGAACCACTCATATTCCTCGCGGGTCATGCCGTTATCCAGCAGGTACTGGTACATGCCGCTGTCGACGCGCCGGCCGTAGTTCAGGTCGAGCGACAGGAAGCGCATCTGGTTGAGCACTTCCGCGCGGCCGATCGCGGCGGGTGAATCCGCGTGATAATATTCCGACGATTCCGACTGGATGAAGATCGCGTCGTGGCGGCGCTTGAGGATCTCGATCATCCCCATCACGTTCGCTTTCACGATGTGTTTCAGCGCCGTGATGAACGACTTGTCGTCCTTCTTCTGCTCATTCCACCAGCCGTATTTCGCGGAGAAGACCGCACAGATGAACATCTCGTTGATTGGCGTGTACAGCTGCACCCAAGGATAGCGTTCAGCGAACTCGCCGGCGTACGCCGCGAACAGCTTGGGAAAGTCCGGGTTCTGGAAATTGCCGATCCAGTCAGGAAGCCCGAAGTGACAAAGGTCAACGATCGGCGTGATGTCGCGTTTCTTCAACTCCGCGAAGGTGATGTCGGCGAATTCCCAGTCGAACTTGTTGGGTCCGAGGTAAGTCTTGTGGATTGGCGGCCCGTAACGAAGGAAATTGATCCCGATTTCCTGAACGCAGTCGAAGTCCTCGCGCCACCGCTGATAGTGGCCGCAGACCTCCATCTCATCGATGCGGGTCTTGCCGTGATTGATCGTCGGGATGCTGTTTTCGATCCCGGTCGCGAACATGAAGTTGGCGATGACTCAGTCTCCGTTGTCTTCGTCAGCCGGCAAAGGGGACGTCCGCTAGCCCCCGGACGCCAGGCCTAACCATAAACAAGCCCCCGGCATTTGGTTGCATGCTGAGCGCTTGTTCGTCGAGGTCGCGGCTGGCCGAGCTGATGTAAAGTCGGTCGAGGTCAGGGCCGCCGAAAACACAGCTCGTCGGTCGTTGGACAGGCGTCTTGATCGTCTCGATCCACTCACCTTGGGGGGAGTAGCGGCGAACGCACCAGCCGTCCCAGAACGCGATCCAGAGACACCCATCACTATCGACCGTCATTCCGTCAGGATAACCGTCGCCCGGCCCGAACTGCAGGAAGGTACGGCGGCTGCCTGGGTTGCCGGTTAGATCGATATCGAAGGCGTAAGTGACCTGCCGGCCGGAATCGTTGTGATACATGACGTCTCCGGCCGGGCTGAAGGCTGGTCCGTTGGTAACCTGGTAGCCGGTGTCGACGGCATCCCAGTGAAGATGGTCGTCGATGCAATAGAGCGTGCCGCTCGCCGTACGTTCGCTGCTGTCCATCGTTCCGGCCCAGAAGCGGCCGCGGCGATCCACCTTCCCGTCGTTGAAGCGGTTTCCGGGAAACTGTTCCTCGGGATTGGCGATTACTTCGAAACGCTCCGTGGTCGGGTCAGCGATCGCCAACCCTTCATCCGTGCCGGCGATGAAGCCGCCGCTCTTTCTCGGCGCGATCGAGCCGATCCGCATCGGCGTTTCCCACGTGGTCACCTCACCATCGTCGTCAAGGCGGAAAATCTTCCGGCCTTCGATGTCGACCCAGTAGAGTGCGCCTTCGCGCGCTACCCAGGCAGGTCCCTCGCCGAGGATCGCGTGAACGTCGGCAACACAACGAAGGTCCGAATCGGCGGGCATCAACCTTTGCGATAGTGCCGCGAACCGAAAAGAAAACCGGACCCGGGTCGCTCGGCCGCGGTTTTTCGTTATGAGCATCGCCAATGCGCTGGACCGAGGGATTCATCGCCGCAGACTGGGGCACGACCAACCGTCGCGCCTATCGTATCGACGCAACCGGCAAATGCGTCGATGAATTCGAGGACGACCACGGTGTGCTTTCGATCACCGACGGCAACTTTGATGCGGCCATAGGCGAGATTCGGCGGCGCCTCGGCGACCTCCCTTTGCTGCTCGCTGGAATGATTGGCTCGAACCGGGGGTGGAAGGAAGCGCCCTACGTCCCATGCCCGGCCGGCATCGACGAGCTTGCTGCCGCGCTGGTCTGGGCCGGCCAGCGCGAGGCCATCGTTCCGGGCGTTTCTTACGTGGGTCAGGGGCGTGCCGATGTCATGCGAGGCGAGGAGGTGCAGTTGCTGGGCGCTGTCGCTGCGGGCCTGGTCGATCCCATGGGGCTCGTCTGCCACCCCGGCACGCACAACAAATGGGCTACGCTTCGCCATGGCAAGATCGCGGAATTCCGCACCGTCATGACCGGCGAGTTGTTCAGCCTGCTCAAGAACCACAGCATCTTGTCCGACGCACTGCAGGGGCCGGTCGATCCGAACGACGTTTTCAAGCAGGCGGCGTGCTACGCCATCGACAATGAGGCACTGCCGGCAGAGCTTTTTGCCGTGCGCGCCCGCGTACTGCTTGGTCAGACGAAGAAGGAGGACGGTGCGGCATACGTCAGCGGCATCTTGATTGGCACCGACGTTCGGATTGGGCTTTCCACCCCCGCCGCTGCCAAGATCACCCTGATCGGAAGACCCGAGCTAACGCGGCTCTACGCGGCGGCGATCGCCGAGGCCAAGCGTGACGTCGTGGAGCTCGACGGTGAACAATGTTTTCTTGCGGGCATTCAGGAGATTGCGAAGAGGATCGCCGCGTGAGCCCAAAGGAACTGCTGCACACCTATCTCGACCAATGCCCGCTCGTGGCCATCATCCGCGGTGTTACGCCCGATGACGCCGAAGCGATCGGCCATGCCATCTACGACGCTGGCATCCGGATCATCGAGGTGCCGCTCAATTCGCCTGATCCGCTGGCGAGCATCGAGCTTTTGGCCAAGCAGTTCGGCGATCGAGTGCTGGTCGGTGCCGGTACCGTTCTCGATCCCACCGACGTCGGCCGCGTCTGGGACGCGGGCGGTCGGATCGTGGTCTCACCAGACACCAACATCGATGTGATCGCCGCTTCCGCGGCGGTGGGCCTCGTTGCGAGCCCTGGCTATTTCACGCCGTCGGAAGCGTTCGAAGCCATCCGGGCCGGCGCTACTGCGCTCAAGCTGTTTCCGGCCGAAGCAGCGACTCCTGCGGTGCTCAAGGCGCACCTGGCCGTGCTTCCAAAGGACGTGCCGGTGCTCGCGGTCGGCGGAATCCAGCCTGACAACATGCGGCCCTGGCTCGAGGCGGGCGCGGCCGGCTTCGGGCTCGGCGGCGGGCTTTACAAACCGGGCCAGTCGCCTGCCGGTACCCTCGAAAAGGCGCGCGCCTACGTCGCGGGGCTGAAGTCGTGAAGCCGATCCGGATCGCCATCATCGGCTACGGTAAGATTGCCGAAGACCAACATGTGCCGTCGATCCAGGGCAATCCCCGGTTTGAGCTCGTCGCCACCTCGAGCCGTTCGGGGCAGGGTGTGGCCAAGACCTTTACCGACTGGCGCGAGATGATTCGCACCGTTGACGGGCTCGACGCCGTAGCGATCACGACGCCTCCAGGCCCGCGCTTCGGCATCGCGCGCGAGTGTGTCGCTAATGGCCTCCATTGCCTGCTCGAAAAGCCGCCGACGGCCGGTTTGGCCGAGATCGCCGATCTCGATTGCCAGGCGCAGGCAAAAGGTGTGAGCCTCTTCACCACTTGGCACGCGCAGCACCATTCGACCGTTGATGAAGCTGCACAGGCGCTCGCCGGAAAGCGGATCAAGTCCATGGAGGTTCACTGGCACGAGGACGTCCACAAATGGCATCCCGGTCAGCAATGGATATGGGATCCGGGCGGCTTCGGTGTTTTCGATCCGGGCATCAACGCTTTCTCGATCGTGACGAAAATCTTCCCGGGCGGGCTTTTCGTTCAGTCCGCAGAGTTGCACGTCCCGGAGAATGCGCAGACGCCAGTCGCCGCCGCCATCGTCTTTTCGAGTCCTCAGGCGGACGGCCCGCTTCATGCCAGCCTCGATTGGCGGCGGACGGAGGGCGAGGAATGGACGATCACGGTCGAGGCCGACGATGGAACGTCCGTCCGACTCGAGGACGGCGGTGCGAAACTCATCCTCAATGGCGCATCCAGCAGCGACGAGGGCATCGGCGAATATCCCGACATTTACCGCACCTTCGTCGACCTGATCGACGAGCGCCGCAGCCTGGTCGACGTCGCTCCGTTCCGACTCGTCGCCGACTGCCTCCTCGTCGGAAAGACGGTCCGCACCGACCCGATCACAATGTGAGAGGGAGCAACTTCGTGCTCGGCGCATTTAAGTCGGTAAGGCCGGACCACCTCCGTAACGAAACAGCAGTACCGGCCGCGGAAAAGGCACGTGGTACAAACAACAATTGATGAACTCAGCAGGGCCGACGAGGCCTTCGCAGGCAATCGGCTTCTTTCTACATTCTCGCGCGAGGCACGCGGGCTCATCGAGCCATTCGGCGAAATGATCGAGGTCAACCCCGGCGACGTCGTGCTGACGCGCGGCGACGCGGTGCGCGCCAGCATCTTCCCGGTCGGTCCGACGATGATCTCGATGACCGTCGAACTGACGGGAGGCCGAACCGCCGAAGTCGCTTCCATTGGGCGTGAAGGCGCGGTCGGCGGGATCGTCAGCTGCGGCCATGCACCCGCCTTTTCTCGTGCGGAAGTCCTGATCCCGGGATCCGCGTTCCGAGTGCCGATGGAGGCGCTCGAAGATGCGAAGAACCGGTCGCCGTTCGTGGCCAACCTGTTCTGCCGCTATTCCGATTACCTCCTTGCGCAGGTCATGCAGTCGGTCGCCTGCAACGCGTACCATTCGATCCCCGAGCGCGCCGCGCGGTGGCTCCTCCACGCGCAGGACCGAGCCGGTGACCGGATCGAGCTTACCCAGGAAGCGTTTGCCGGCCTCCTCGGGGTGCAGCGCACGACCGTCAATGCGGTGATCAAGGATCTCGCTTCGGACGGGCTGCTCGCGACCGGTCGCGGCAAGGTCACCGTGATCGACCGCGCTGGCCTCAAGCACAGGGCGTGCGAATGCTATGAGCGGCTAGAAGAGCATTTCAACGCCGTAATCGGTGCCAGTGGCAGGGGCGGTGCCTAAGCGTCAGTTGTTGGTGATGTTGGACTTCGATTTGACGACGGTCGCAGCCGCCGCCTGAGTGGCCGCGCACAAGCCATCGGTGCTGCCAAGCGTGATCCCGGTCCAGCCATCGGCGATCCGTTCATTGCCCTTCATCTTCTTGATGTCATAGGTTGGCTTCATCGCGCTTAGTTGCGGTGAGGCCGGTCCCCACTCTTTGGTGATTTTCACGGGCGCATAATTGCGCTTGCCGGTGGCCATTCCAGTCGCGGAGTCGCGGGGCGCAATTACATAGGACGCGCTCGCCACCTTCCCGTCCGCGCAGACCAACCTCAGCACCGCCTCGTCGGCCTTGCCGTCGCCGTCCAGATCGTCGGCCTGCACCCGGACGTAGAGCGGGCCGCTCGTTTCCCCGCCTACGCTGGTAATCGTAAGCGGATGCCAGTCGTCCACCGCCATAGTCTTGCCGTCGCCGGGCGCGGCTGCAGCAGCAAGCAGAAGGAATGTCAGCATCGGATGTCCCCTTCCAAAGCCGGAGGGGAGAATGCGCCTCTAATGGCGTTCAGGCAAGCAACCGCCAGCGCAAGGTTTCGGCGGCGTGGAAGGGCACGATGCCCTCTATCTCGTGCGGTACCTCGACCTCGGCGCGCTCGAGCATGACCAGCTCCTCGTTGAGGGGGAGATCGTAAAAGCGCGCGCCGTTGACAGAGGCGAAGGCCTCCAGCTTGTCGAGCGCATCCTCTTCCTCGAACACCTGCGCGTAGCTTTCGAGCGCGAACGGAGCGTTGAAGATCCCGGCGCATCCGCAG
>JAFBAM010000085.1 GCA_019247755.1 Sphingomonas sp. | reverse complement strand
GACGCGGCACGAGCGGCTTCGAGCGCTTGCGATGCAACATTATCGACATCGCGCAACTTCTCTTCGACGCTCTCGCGGATCGCGCGTTCGAGCGCCTGCGCGGCTTCTTCGGAGAGCTTGCCCGCGCTGTCCGGTATCACAGCCTCGATCGCCGCGCGCGCGCGCTCCGCGGCATGGGCAGCAGCCTCCTTCACCTGGACGAGTGAGGCAATGAGCGCCGGGCCAGTCTCGCCGCTGAGGCTCGCAGCCTCCCGCTCGACCTGCGCCAGCGTCGTCGCCAGCAACGCCAGTTTCGACTGGGCATCCTCGACGCCGCCATCGACGCTGGAGAGCAGCGCCGTGAAGCGCTCGTGCTGTTCGGCGATCGATTTACTCGTTGCCGTGAGCCGCTCGTTGGCCTCGATTGTCGCATCGCGCAACCAACCGATATCGGGCTTCGCGGCCGCAGCCGCTTCCGCCAATCGATCTGCGCCGCCCTGAGCCTCACCGATGGCAGCGCCCACATTCTCTCGAACTTCGGCCGCCAGCCGCTCGACGCTATCTCTTAGGGCGGTAGTGCGTTCGGCAAGCGAGCCGATGGCATTGTCCTGCGAACTTGCTTGAGCTGCGAGCGTATCCAGCTCGCTTCGAGCGCGCGTGAGCGATTCGAGGAAGCGATTCGCGCGTTCGTCTCCGTTCGCCGCAAGCTCGGTAAACCTTTCGTCAATCAGGGCGAGCCCGCGGTCGATCTCCGCAATCATCTGTTGCGAGGCGCGATCCTGCTCTGCGACCCTGCTCGAAAGGCCTTCGAGAGAGTTGTTGGCATGGTCGAGGTTTGCAGCCAACGATTCCGCGGCGAGTGCACCGGCCTTGCCGATTCCCGCCGAAGCCTGGGCGACGAGCGACGCGACCGCAGTTGCCTGAACGTCGATGCCCGACCGGATCCGCTCGAGCGTATCGGAGGTCCGCGATAGGAGCGTGTCCAACGTGCCCGAATAAGCTTCTTTTGCTTCTCCGACACGGGCGGCTGCGCCTTGTCCAGCTGCTTCGATTTCGGTGAGACGGTCGGTCAGCTGCCGTGTGGCTTCGGCAATGATTTCGTTCGCGCCGCGAGCCCGCTCGGCGAGCTCGTCAACCTGCTGACCCAAGGCGCTGGCCTTGTCCGCCGACTCTTCACCGACCGCGCGCAGATGCTCCGCCACTGCTCGTGCCGACTGCTCCGCCTTCGGGAGGTCGTCGAGGAGTACCGCGATATCGATGCGCGCAGCATCGGCAGCCCTGTCGAGTGCTTCGCCGTGCTGCTTCAGCTTCTCGGTGCTGCTGTCGAACTCACTGGTGATGCCGCCAAGCTTGCCGGTCGCCTCATCGCCGAGCCGCATCAACTGTTGCGAAATGCTCGTCAGGTCGGTCCGACTATCGCTGATTCGCTGTGATAGGACCTCGAGCAACGCCTCGAGGCTCTGCGCCTCGCTGCGCATGGCGATGACCGAGCGAGTGAAGCGCTCCGATTCCTTGCGGCGGGTTCGGCCGAACATCAGCCAGACCAGGCCCATCAGCACCAGCGGGCCGGCGACGATCGCGATCCACTGCGCAATAAGCGGCGAAGACAATTCTTGGGATGCCAATGAACGGCCTGCCGACCACGACGCATAGCCGGTCCACAGCGCCGCGAGGATGACCAGGCCGGTAGCCAGCACCTGGCGCCCACCGCTCCCGCGCTCTTCGACGGTTCGCTCTCGCCATTCCCCCTCGTCGAACGTCGGTTCGACGAAATCGACGCTGCCGGTCAGCAGCTCGGTGGGGTTTATAGCGGCGCCTGCGGGCTGCACGGGGACGGAGCGCTTCGGTGTGGGTGTCATCGCGAGCCGCAGTTTATCATCTTTGACGGTGCGCGAAAGCGATTAGAGAGGCATAGAATACTGAGGGGGAGGGTGCCTGCCGGATGGCCATTGGCGCGCTGATCGGAGCGTATCAGGAAGATGATAGCGGGGGCCTTCGCGCCCTGCTTCCGCTCGCGGGCCGAACGCTTATCGAATATCAGGTGCGCTGCGCTTCGGCCGCCGCCGCTGCGCCGATCATCATCGTCGTGGAGCGCGTGCCCCAGGCATTGCAGGATGCGTTTGAGCGCCTTCGGCTCGACGGTATCGGCGTGTTCCCGGTTACCGACGTCAATGAGACGGTCAGTCGATTCGAGGCTGGCGCGACAATCCTGTTGATTGGCGATGGAATTGCGCCGCCGGTCGAATTGGTCACCACCGTGACCGCTGAGCCAGAGCCGGCGGTAGCGACCGTCCGCGACGACCAAGCGCACGAGGCCTTCGAACGGATCGATGGAGAGTCGCGCTGGGCCGGCGTCGCTGTCGTCGACGCCCATTTGCTTGGGTCGACCGCCGCCATGCTGGGCGACTGGGACCTTCAATCGACACTGCTTCGCCGTGCCATTCAGGAAGGTGCACGAAGGATGCCCGTCGCCGTGGCCGACGAGCCCTTGCTGGTTGAGACAGCTGGCGAACTCGTCGATTTCCAGCGGCATCTGGTCCGGACTTCGCGTGGCGATCGCAATGATTGGACCAGTCGCTTCATCCTGCCGCCAGTCGAGGACTTTGCGACCGAGCAGCTGATGGAAACCGAAGTTCGGCCAGCCTGGTTGATCTGGGCCGCCCTCGGACTGACTCTTGCTGCGGCGATTTGCTTCACAAGAGGCTGGCTTGGTGCCGGCCTCGTGCTTCTTGTGCTTTCAACCCCGCTCGACCTCGTCGCGGCGCGACTGGCCAAGCTTCGAATGAAGCCCTTTCCGGTTGGCATGTGGAGCCGGCTCGCGCTGTGGCCAGCCGGTGGCCTCGCTGCGCTGGCCATCGGTTGGTGGGAGATGCGGCACGGCACCGGTTGGGGATCCATGGTCGCCGCGGCCAGCGCCTGCGGCTTTGCTGAGGCCGCCCGTATCGAGAAATCCGGCATGCCGTCCGGTGGAGACCTGTGGCTCGTCTCTCGGAGGAACGCGATCTTCCTCGCAATTCCTTTCGCCCTCGCTGGCGTCTGGACCGCCTTCCTGCTCGGGCTGCTCTTCTACGCCGCTGTATCCTTCTTCATCGTCCAAAGAGTGCGCCATCCGCGTTCCAGTTGACGGGAAGTTAACGCAAATCGGATAAGCCCCGCGCGATGATGCCGGAAGAATGGCCGATTGCTGCCTTCGCAGTGGACGGGACCGCGAGCGCGCGCTTTGCGGGCAGGGATCGCCTGTCGACGGTCCGCCGCGACTTTTTCCTCGATCCAGCCAAGCGTCTTTCCGAGCAGGAACGGGCCTTGATGACCGCTATGCTTCATTGCCTTGTCGGCGATGTCGCTGACGCGGTTCGGGCTGCGCTGCCCGGTGGCGGGGTGGCCGCCAACGACGACGGCAATGCCGCGCTGATCGCTACACTCATGGCTTCCGGCCTTCTCGATGAGCCAGGGCTGATGGCGCTGCTTTTGCGCCGCGCCGACGAAGAACGGATTTCGACTGCGGCGCGGGCGCGCAGCGGTCGTCGCGAAGCGCGAGTCCTCCAAGGCCTCGTCAGCCATGATTATGGTGCGGTCGCTGCAGCAGCCATGGCCCTGATTCTCGGTAATGGCCGGCGCCGCGATCGTTTCGGTCAGTGCCTTATCGCTTATGACGACCTTTCCGTCGCGAGTGCGGAAGCGCTTGTGCACAGCGTTTCCGCAGCGCTCCGCAGCGAGCTTGCTGCGAACCGGGGCTATGCGGCCGCCGACGCCGAACTTGCCGAGGCCGGTGATCGCGTCCTTGAGCAGCGCGACGAAGAGCGCGGCATCGACTCTCTTACTGCCGCACTGGTCGTCTTCCTCGACGAGGCAGGAGGACTCACCGACGAACTCATCCTCGCTGCTGCCAACGATGGGGAAATTGCCTTCGTCGCCGAGGTGTTGGCACGCCGCGCCGGTATTTCGACCGAATCCGCGCTCGACGAACTGCTCTCCGGCGACGCCAAATATTTCATGGCGCTGCTGCGCTCGGCAGGCATGTCCCGTGGCGTCAGCGCCGGACTACTCGCAGGTATCGGCGACTTGTTGGGCATTGACGACGTCGGGGACGCCATCGCCCGGTTCGACCAGCTGACCGACGAAGAAGCCGAGAAAGCAAGGTCGTGGCTGACGACCGATGCCGCCTATCGGGCTGCGCTCGAGCGTCTGGGGCAGGGCCGTGGCTAGCGTTCCGTCCGAGCCGCGGGCAGTGCTCGGCCGCCTCGACCGTGCGGGCCGGCTGATCTCGGCGGACCCCGAACTGGAAGCGCTGCAGCGCGAGGCCGGATCGGCCCTCGGCCAGCGGCTTGCGCTGCCGCAAATCGCTGCTGTCGCCGATCTTGCGCGGAAGCTCGGAACGCCCGTGTCGCGGCCCGCGCTAGCTGCGTCCACCGATCACGATATCGAATTGTGGGTACAGGCCAGGCCCGAAGGCGAGGAGGTTGCGCTCTCGCTCGAAAATTGGAGCGTGCGCGGGCCTGCCGGCCCGCGCCTAGCTGCGATCCTCGGTGGTGGGAGCGAGGCCGAAACCGGCGGCGCGCGCAACGAATGGGCGGCCGACGAGGAATTGCGCATCATTTCGCTGTCTTCGGACCTGGCGGACTTACTCGGCGTCGATGCCGGCGAAGTCGCGGGCCAGCCGCTGACGCGGATCGTCCGTCTCGAAGAAGATGAAGCCGGCGAGATGCCGTTGATCAGCGCTCTCGCTGCACGCCGCGGCTTTACCGGGCAGCATGCTCGCAGCCGCGCCGACGAAAGTCGTGCGGTCGTGCTTACCGGTGAAGTCGTAACCGGCGCCGACGGCGCTTTTGCCGGGTTCCGGGGTTCGGTACAGTCGAACGGGGTCCCGCCAGCGCCAACGCCAGAAAGCGCCGCCGCCTTCGACCACGCTCTCGACGAAGTCCTTCGCTCGCCGCTCGACCGGATCATTGAGAGCGCCGAGCGGATCGTCGAGCGGGCCGACGGGCCCTTGCGGAGCGATTATTCAAGCTACGGCAACGACATCGCCGCGGCGGCCCGCCATTTGCTCTCGGTGTTGTCGTCCATGGGCGGCGAGGCCGCGCCAGGCCAGAACACCATCGACCTGGCCGCGCTCAGCGCCGAAGCCATCGTCCTGCTGGATGCGGTCGCCGAAGAACGCAAAGTGACCATCGAACCGGACAGCACCGATCCGCTGCCTGCAAGGGGTGAGGAGCGCGCCGTCATCCAGATCCTCGTTAATTTGATGGGCAACGCGATCCGCCACTCGCCCGAGGGTGGACGGGTAAGGCTGGTGTTCGGTCATGCCGATCAGTCGGCGACCGTCTCGGTGATCGACGAGGGTCCCGGCATCGCCGAAGCCGACCGACAGCGTATCTTCGAGCGCTTCGAGCGCGCCGATCCGAAGGAAGGCGGAACCGGACTCGGTCTCGCCATCTCGCGCCGGTTGGCCCGTTCCATGGGTGGTGACGTCACCCTCGATAGCGCGGCCCATGAAGGCGCGCGCTTTACGCTGACGCTGCCCGCCGCCTAGCGCTTATCGCAGGGAACGTAGTCGCGCTGCGTCGCTCCAACGTAGAGCTGGCGCGGCCGGCCGATTTTCTGGTCGGGATCGGCAATCATCTCGTTCCACTGAGCTACCCATCCGACCGTTCGGGCCAGGGCGAACAGCGCCGTGAACATGTCGGTCGGGAAACCGATCGCGTTCAGGATCACACCCGAATAGAAGTCGACATTCGGATAAAGCTTCTTCTCGATGAAATACTCGTCGTTGAGCGCGATATGCTCGAGCTCCTTGGCGACATCGAGCACCGGGTCCTTGATGTTGAGCTCGGCCAGCACCTCGTCGGCCGTCGCCTTCATCACCTTCGCACGCGGGTCGAAGTTCTTGTAGACACGATGTCCGAAACCCATCAGCCGGAACGGGTCGTCCTTGTCCTTGGCGCGGGCGATATATTCGGGGATCCGCTTCACGTCGCCGATCTCGCGCAGCATGTTGAGCGCCGCTTCGTTGGCGCCGCCGTGCGCCGGGCCCCACAGGCAGGCGATGCCCGCCGCGATGCAGGCGAAGGGATTGGCGCCCGAAGATCCTGCCAGTCGCACCGTCGAGGTCGAAGCATTCTGCTCGTGGTCGGCATGCAGGATGAAGATCCGCCGCATCGCATTCTCGATGATCGGATTGACCACGTAGGGCTCGGCAGGAACGCCGAACGTCATGCGCAGGAAATTGCCGGTGTAGGTGAGGCTGTTGTCGGGATAGAGGAACGGCTGCCCGAGCGTATATTTGTAAGCCATCGCGACCAGCGTCGGCATCTTTGCGATCAGCCGGTGCGAGGCAATCATCCGCTGCTCGGGATCGGTGATGTCCGTGCTGTCATGATAGAAAGCCGATAGCGCGCCGACCACGCCGCACAGGACGGCCATCGGATGGGCGTCGCGACGGAAGCCACGGTAGAAAGTCGCGAGCTGCTCGTGCACCATCGTGTGGCGGCTGATCGTGTACGTGAACTGATCGAGCTCACCCTTTTTCGGCAACTCGCCATGCAGGAGCAGGTAAGCGACCTCCATGAACGTCGACTGCTCGGCCAGCTGGTCGATCGGATAGCCGCGGTGAAGCAGGATGCCCGCTTCGCCGTCGATGTAGGTGATCTTGCTTTCGCAGCTCGCCGTCGACGTGAACCCAGGATCGTACGTGAACATGTCCGTCTGGGCATAGAGCTTGCGGATATCCACGACCTCGGGGCCGACCGTTCCATCGAGCACCGGATAATTGAAGTTCGACCCATTCACGCCCAGGGTCACGCTCTTGTCGGTCATTACTTCGGCTCCATCTGGTCGGCGATGCGGGCGAGACTTTCCTCGCGGCCGAGCAACGCCAACACGTCAAAAATTCCCGGTGAGGTGGTCCGCCCTGTCAGTGCGGCGCGAAGCGGCTGGGCTAGCTTGCCAAGCTTCACGCCGCGATCCTCGGCGGCCTCGCGGATGGCCGCCTCTAGGACCGGCTGGTCCCAGTTCGCAAGTGCAACAAGCTTGGCATGAGCCGAAGCGAGAACTCCACGCGTCTCGTCCGTCAGGAGAGCGGCTGCTGCCTCGTCCACGTCGAGCGGCCGGCTGACGAAGAGGAACCGTGCGCCATCGGCGAGTTCGTGGAGCGTATGCGCGCGGGCTTTTAGCTCGGGCATCGCCTTCACAAGGAGTGCCTCCTGCTCGCCGGTGAGGTTCAAACTCGGCGCGATGAGACCGGCCAGCCGCTCGTCGCCGGCCTCGCGGATGTAATGCCCGTTGAGGTTCTCCAACTTCTTGAAGTCGAAGCGTGAGGGCGACTTGCCGACCTGCGGCAGGTCGAACCATTCGATCGCCTGTTCCCGGCTGATGATCTCGTCGTCGCCGTGTCCCCAGCCAAGTCGCAGCAAGTAATTAGTCACCGCCTCCGGGAGCAGGCCTAGCTCATCCCGATAGGCGTCGACACCCATTGCTCCATGGCGCTTGCTAAGCTTCGCGCCGTCTTGGCCATGGATCAGAGGAACGTGAGCATAGGTAGGCTCGGGCCAGCCCATTGCGCGGATGATCGCAAGCTGGCGGAAGGCGTTGTTGAGATGGTCGTCGCCGCGGATCACGTGAGTGACGCCCATGTCGTGATCGTCGACGACCACGGCAAGCATGTAGGTTGGAGTGCCGTCCGATCTTAAAAGGATGAAATCGTCGATTTCGCTGTTCTGGACGGTGACCCGGCCCTGGACCTGGTCGTCGATGACCGTCTCGCCTTCCTGCGGTGCCTTCAAGCGAATGACGAACGGCTTGTCGCCTTGTTCCTCGATGACGTCGCGCCAAGGGCTGAGGATCCGAAAAGGCTTGCGCTCGGCCTTTGCCTTCTCGCGCTGCTCGGCAAGCTCATCCTGCGTCATGTAGCAGCGGTAGGCATGCCCGCGCTCCAGCATCTTGTGCGCGATCTCGGCGTGCCGTGCCCAGAACTGCGACTGGTAATATTCGTGCCCGTCCCAATCGAGGCCGAGCCAGCGCATCCCGTCCAGGATCGCGTCGATCGCCTCCGTGGTGGAGCGGGCGCGGTCGGTATCCTCGATCCGCAGCAGGAACTTGCCACCGGTGTGACGGGCATAGAGCCAGTTGAACAAGGCAGTGCGGGCGCCGCCGATGTGAAGGTAACCGGTGGGCGAGGGGGCGAAACGGGTAACGACGGGTCTTGCGCTCAAGCGCGCTTTCCTCTTCTCTCTATGCTGCAATGCAACGGACGAGCGCCCCTAACATAGGGGAAGCGCCTCTTCCACAGCATGCTCGGGGCTATTGGAAGACGCGGATTTCCGCAATTCTTGAGGGACTGGAACGGTTCCTCGAGACCGAACGCGCGCAACTTCCGCCCTGGTTTGTAGTCGGCTTCGGCACCGGAATCGCGGCTTGGTTTGCGCTTGATAACCGTCGCGAGTGGCAAGCGCTCCTGTGCGTCGCCGCGGCGCTGTGCCTGATCGGATTTGCATTCGGTGCCCGAAGGGCGGGGCGCGCGCTGGGCTGGTTCGCGCTGGCTGCGATGCTCGGCTGTGCGCTCGTCTGGGTCCGTTCTGCGTGGATCGCCGAGCCGAGGCTGGAACGGCCGGTCGTGACGGTAGTCACCGGCAGGGTGGAAACCGTTGACCGCCTGGCGGCGAGAGAGACCGTGCGATTACTGCTGGAAACCTCAGACCCGAGGCTGCCGCTGTTGGTTCGCGTTTCGATCGATGAGGACAAGTTTCCATCCGGCATCGCGCCAGGTGCAGTCGTGCAAATGCGCGCCCGATTGGCACCGCCCCCTCCGATGGCGCTGCCGGGCACGTACGATTTCGCCCGCGACGCCTGGTTCAAGGGCATTGGAGCCGTCGGCAAGGCGATGGGGACGGTGAATGTCCTGCAGTCAGCGGAGCCGAAGGGCCTCGAGAGCATCCGTCAGCAATTGCGCGACCACGTGACGTCGAGGTTGCCGGCAAGCTCGGCCGGTATCGCCATCGCCCTAGTGACGGGCGACCAGAATGCGGTCGATGAGGATGACGCCGACGCCATGCGGCGGAGCGGCCTTACTCACCTGCTCTCGGTCAGCGGCCTTCATATCGCAGCGGCGGTCGCTTTTGCGATGTTCCTGACCTTGAAGTTGCTGGCGCTTAGCGA
>JAFBAM010000053.1 GCA_019247755.1 Sphingomonas sp. | reverse complement strand
GGGCCGGAGGATCCTGAAACCGGTGCTTCCGGAAATCGATGTGCATGCCCTCCGCGATCTCCGCGCGACCATCGCCGCTGAGCGGGAAGCCGGGATCAAGCCGGATGCGCTGCGCCGATTGGCGGCGCTGTTGCCGCGAGACACCAGAGTTGCCGAGGATATCGCGGGGCGGCTTCGGCTGTCGAACAAGGCGCGTAAGCGCTTGGGTTGCATTGCGGAGCCGGACAGCGGCAAATCGCCGGAGACCCTCGCCTACCGGATCGGCGTCCAGTGCGCCGCCGACCGTTTCCTGCTCGCGGGTCGCGCAGCTGAAGCCAGGGCGATCGCGGCCTGGCACGCGCCGCGGCTGCCGATCGGCGGCGGTGCGCTGATCAAGCGGGGGCTCGACGAAGGTCCGCAGGTCGCCAAAACATTGCGGGAAATCGAGGATCGTTGGGTCGAGCAAGGCTTTCCGGTCGGCGATGGTTTCGACCGGATCGTTGAACAGGCGCTGGAAAAAACCCGCTAGATCGCTGCAGGCAGCGGCGGCTCGGCCGATATTCCTGAGACGGGGCGCAGGCGGCGCTCCGGCGAGAGCTGCTCATAATGGGCGAACAAGTCGGCGAAATGTTCGTCCATCGTGCGGACATGGCTGGCGCGGACGGCAGCCGCACGCTGCAGCTCGGGGCCACGATCGAGGAAGCGCTTGATCGCTCGCTCCAAGGAAATCTGGCTGCCTGCCCGGAAAGCCGTGCCCGCGCCGCTGACCAGCTGGTCGGCGGTGGCTCCGCGGTCGGGAATGATCAGCGGGATGCCGCTGGCGCGAGCTTCGGCCGCGACCATGCAGAAGGTTTCCGCCTCGCAACCGTGAACCAGGGCATCGGCGCTCGCGATCAGCCGGGCAAGCTCCATGCGATCGGTGATCCTTGGCAGGATCGCCACATGCGGAGAGCGGTCAGCAAGCAGTTCGAGCCCGAAGCGCTTCGGGCCGTCGCCGACGAGCAGCATTCCAACCGGCCGCTTCCGGCTGACTTCGGCGACCGCGCGCATGACCATGTTCCAGCGCTTCTCGGCCGAGAACCGGCCAACCCCGAGAAGCAAGGTAGCATCAGCGTCGAGACCGATACCGCGTAGGGCTTCCTCGCGTAATTCGTTCGACCGTAGCGAGGGTGAGAACAGGCCGCGTTCCACGCCCATGCCGATCGTCTGGACATTGCAGACGCCGCCCGCCCGGAGCCGGTCGGCATAGTCGTCGCCTGCGCACACCACCGCGTCGAACATCTGACCCAGGCCGCGCAGGTGGCTCCAGAACCATTCGAAGATACGGTCGATTCGGGGAATTGGCACCACTCCGCCGAGCCACCGATAAGCGTAGGCCGCGAGCGGATCCGAATGCATGACGAGCGAGCGGCTCGCGGCGCCTTGCCAGCGCCCGACCATGGTTGCGCTCGACCAGGGCGATGAAGCCTCCACATGGTCCGGCGCCCAGGTATCCAGCACGGAATGAAGAGCACGCTCGTCATTGAAATAGCGGTAGCGCTTGTCGACTGGCAGCTGCGGCGACGGGACCGTCACGATCACCGCGCCCGGACCGCGCCTGGTGACCTCGTGGTGCTCGCCCGGCGCGATCAGTATCAGCTCGTGACCGAACCGTGCGGCGGCACGGAGCTTGGCATCGGCATAGGTGCGCACGCCCCCGCCGGCGGGCGTGTAAAAAGCGCTGACGTCGGCGATCCGCATCAGGAGTTAGAGACGGTTCGCAGCAGTGAACTTCAAGTGAAGGTTTGTTCATGGGAACAGCCATGCGCGATCGGCTAGAGGCGTATTCATGCGTCGCCTCCTCGCCTCGATTCACGACGTGTCGCCGCGCTTTGAAAGCGAGGTCGACCGACTGCTGGAAAGGCTTTTCCCTTATGTCGGGGAGCGGCTGGCAATGCTCGTGGTTCCGAACCACTGGAATGTCGCCCCGATCATTCCCGGCTCCCCGTTCGCGACGCGCCTTCGCGGATGGGCGGAGCGGGGTATCGAGATCTTCCTCCACGGCTATTTCCATCGCGACGATGCGCCGCACTCCACCACGGCAGACCGGGTTCGCGCGCGCTTCATGACGGCGAGCGAGGGTGAGTTCCTGGGTCTTTCACGACGCGAGGCGGGGAGCCGGATCGCTGAGGGGCGTAAGCTTATTGAAGATGTCACCGGACGGCCGATCGACGGTTTCGTAGCTCCCGCGTGGCTCTATGGCTCGGGCGCGTTGGAAGCGCTGAAAGAGGCCGCGATACCGATCGCTGAAGATCATTTCCGCGTCTGGTCCCCGGCGAGCGGGCGCCCCCTGGCAAGAGGACCGGTAATCACCTGGGCAAGCCGAAGCCGCCCTCGCCTTCTGTCATCGTTATTCGCAGCGGCCGCGTTGCGCAGAACCCCAATGCCTGTGCTCCGGGTTGGAGTGCATCCGCCCGATGTCCATCATCTCGCAATTATGCAAAGCGTAGAGCGGACTCTCCGCGTCGCCTGTTCCTCGCGCCGCGTCGCCGCATACGGCGAGCTCAATTAGTGCTTGCGCTGTTTCCAAAATTCCAGAGCAGCGGCCGGCTTTAGCGGTTTCGCGAAGTAAAAGCCTTGCCCCGAGGCGCAGCCGAGTGTGGCGAGCGTGGTCGCCAGCTCAACCGTCTCGATACCTTCCGCAGTTGTCGACATGCCGAGAGCCTCGGCCAAGCCAAGCACCGCGCGCACGATCGCAACAGCATCGGGGTCGACCATCATCCCCGAGACGAAGCTCTTGTCGATCTTGAGCACGTCGATCGGCAACCTCTGTAAGTAGGCCAGGCTGGAATAGCCGGTGCCGAAGTCGTCCATCGCCAGCGACGCGTCGAGCGACTTCAAGGCATCGAACACGCGGATGGCACGGATCGGGTCCTGGACGATCGAGCTTTCGGTCAGTTCGAGGCTGAGCCGGTCGCCACCGATGCCGCTCGATTTCAGCGCGCCATCGACGAGCCCGGCAACATCATCGCGAGCCACCTGGATCGCGGAGAGGTTTACCGAGACATAAAATGGTAGCCGCTCGCCTGCCTGTTTGTCCCAATCGGCGAGGGTACTGGTCGCCTTGTCCATGGCCCAGCGGCCGAGCGCCAGGATCAGGCCTGACTCTTCTGCGACAGGGATGAATTCGGTCGGGCTGATCTCGCCTCGCTCCTCATGATGCCAGCGAGCCAGCGCCTCGAAACCGGCAACCTCGCCCGACTTCAGGTTGATCAGTGGCTGGTAGAAAAGCTGAAGCTGGTCCTTATCGAGCGCGCGGCGAAGCTCGGTCTCAATCGAGAAGCGCCGGCGCGCCTCTGTTGCCTGCTTCGCTTCATAGACCTGCGGCTTGCCTGCCGCCTTGGCCTGCTTGACCGCGAATTGCGCGTTGCGGAACAGCTCCTCCGGATCCTGTCCCGCGTGCATCAGCGCTACGCCGATTGCACACTCGACCCGGATCTCCAGCTCCGAAAGCTTGAAAGGAGTCTTCATGACCTCCTGAATGCGCTCGGCCGCCTTGAGGGCGTCTTCAACGCCTCGGCGGAGCGAGACCAGGACGCCAAATTCATTGCCGCCCGTACGCGCTAGGACGTCGCCCGCCCGAAGCGCGAGGATCAAGCGCCGGGCGAAGGTGATCAGCAACTCATCGCCCGCGAGGCTGCCCATCGATTCATTGATGCGGCTGAAGCGGAGCATGTCGACGATCAAGACCGCATGCTCGAGGTCGCGGGCCACTTTCTGGCCGGCGGTTTCGATCGCTTCCGAAAATGCCAGTCGATTGGGAAGGCCCGTCAGGCTATCCCGAAGCATCTCTGCACGAAGGTGATTTTCGGCGCGGACTTCGACGGTTCGGTCAACAACGCTGACCAGGCAGCGACGGGCACCCGTCGAGCTAGGGGCAATCGGCGAGAGCTTCAGCTTCAGGAACCTGCGCGCGACGCCTTCGCCCTCGACGATCTCTACCTCGTCCGGTGCGCCTGCAGGATCTTTGAGGAAGGTCTGGATGAATTGTCCGCCGGTACCTTCGGCATAGCGTTTGAATGTCTCGGCAAATTTGGTCGGGGCCTGATCACAGCCCGCGAGCTCGAAAAACCGGTTATTGCCAGCCTCTAGCCAAAGCTTCTTGCCATTGGTCGTGAAAATTGCCGCCCCGAGAGGAAGCGCATCGAGCAAGCCGATGTCGTCGACCGCGGCGAGGTGCGGAGACGCATTCAATCTGTCCGGACGACGCGGCTTCGAAATTCCCGCGGTCCGCCTCGCTGCAGCCTGCATTGACCCTCTATGGGCAAGAGGCGGTTAATTCCGAGTATCTTTCCAGTGCAGGACGGTGTTGTTAACCGCGTTTAGTAAACTGCTCAGCCGAAGCGGTTGTTTCGAGGGAATCCGATCGGTGGCATCCGACCGGCGGCACCACGCGCAGCCCGCCACGGGGATAGGTCGGATTCGGTCCGAACCCGACCACTTTCGCCGCCGAGCGCCCAGCTCAATCCCTCGTCGAGCGTGAAGGCGATTGCGTCCGACAGTCCGCCGTCGCGGTACCGCTGGAGCGTGACGCCCTGCCCGCGGCCGAGCTCAGGAAGTTCGGCAAGAGAAAACACCACCATCTTTCGGTTCTCACCGACCACGGCGACGGCGTCTGCGTTCGCGGGAACGGCTCGGACGACCGCGACCCGCGCGCCGGGGCGGACGTTGACCAGCTGCTTGCCCTTGCGTGTCTCGGCAAGAGTCCCTTCGCCCGTCGTGATGAAGCCCTTGCCGTCCGACGAAGCTACCAACAGCTTCATCTCCGGCCGTGCAATCAGCAGCTGAATGATATCGACCTCCGCATCGAGGTCGATAAAAAGCCGCACGGGCTCGCCGAAGCCGCGCGCGCTAGGCAGCTTGTCGCCGGCGAGCGTGTAGACGCGGCCGTTCGACGCGAAGAGAGCGAGCCGGTCGGTCGTCTGCGCATGGAAGTGGATGAAGGGCCCATCGCCTTCGCGCCACTTGAGGTCGCTGACCTGTTCGAGCGCGAGGTGGCCCTTCATCGCGCGGATCCAGCCGCGCTGCGACAGGATGACAGTGATCGGCTCCTTCTCGATCATCGCCGACCAGTCGATTTCCCGCGCCACAGCGGCCGCCTCGATTTGCGTCCGGCGTTCGTCGCCGAACTTCTCCTTAAGCGCCTGCAAGTCGCGCTTGAGACGTGTCCGCTGGCGGGCGGGGCTCTCGATCAGTTTCGCGAGTTCTTCCCGCTCCTTGGCGAGCGCGGTCCGCTCGCGGCCGATCTCCATCTCCTCGAGCTTCCGGAGCGAGCGAAGGCGCATGTTGAGGATCGCCTCGGCCTGGCGGTCGGACAGCGAGAACTCGGCCATCATCACCGGCTTCGGTTCATCCCCGGTCCGGATGATCTCGATCACTCGATCGAGGTTGAGGTAGGCGACCAGGAAGCCATCGAGCAGCTCGATACGCTCGTCGATCTTGCCGATCCGCACCTGGCTGCGGCGGACGAGCACCTCGATCTGGAAGCTCAGCCAGGCGGCCAGGGCCTCCTTGAGGCTCATCACGCCCGGGGTCCGGCTCGCATCCAGCACGTTGAGGTTGAGCGGGAACCGAATCTCGAGGTCGGTCAGCCGGTACAGGCTTTCGAGCAGCAGCTCGGAATCGACGGTTCGTGCGCGCGGCTCGAGCACCAGCCGAACCTGCTCGTCGCTCTCATCGCGGACGTCGGCGAGGATCGGCAGCTTCTTGTCGGCGATCAGCTGCGCGATCTCCTCGATCAGCTTGGCCTTGGGCACGCCGTAGGGGATCTCGCTCACCAGCAGATGCCAACCGCCGCCCTTCTCCGCCACCTTCTCGATCCTCGCCCGGAGGCGGAATGAGCCGCGCCCGCTGACGTAAGCGCGGGCAATCGTGTCCTCGTCGTCGACCAGGATGCCGCCGGTCGGGAAATCCGGGCCTTTGACGAATTGCATCAGCACGCGGTCGTCAACCTTGGGATTGTCGATCAGCTCGGCAGCGGCGTCGATCAGCTCGCCGACATTGTGCGGCGGGATGGAGGTCGCCATGCCGACGGCGATGCCGCTGGCGCCGTTGGCGAGCAGGTTCGGAAACAGGCCCGGGAAGACCTCCGGCTCTTCTTCCTCGCCATTGTACGTCGGCCGGAAATCGACCGTGCCCTCGTCCAGCCCGGCCATCAGCTGCATCGCGACCGCGGTCAGCTTGGCCTCGGTGTACCGGTAAGCGGCGGCATTATCGCCGTCGATGTTACCGAAATTGCCCTGGCCGTCGACGAGCGGGTAGCGAAGCGCGAAATCCTGCGCGAGGCGGACCATCGCGTCATAGACCGATTGGTCGCCGTGCGGGTGATATTTGCCGATCACATCGCCGACGACGCGCGCCGATTTCTTGTATGCGCCGGCCGGGTCGAGCCGCAGGAGGCGCATCGCCCACAATAGCCGCCGGTGGACCGGCTTCAGCCCGTCGCGAACGTCAGGCAGCGAGCGGGCGGTGATCGTCGAAAGCGCGTAGACGAGGTAGCGTTCGGAGAGCGCGGCATCGAACGGGGTGTCGATGACGGAAGCGACGTCGGAATCGGCCATGCACTGTCGCTACCAAGCAGGCGAAACATCTGCCAGCGGTTAGTCGGTCCGAGCCGCCTTAATGTTGGCTTGCAGGCTCCTGGGACTGGCAAACAGCAGCGCCCTTGCCGCCCGATTTGCCACCTTCTTCGACGCAGGAGCTGCCTCGGGCGTCCTCCCCGACGTCAATCGGATCCCAGGACGACGGATCCGCGCCGCTGGTCACTCCGATTTCCACGCCGTTGTTGTCGATTTCCAATCCCGAAAGGTCGACCAGAACGACGTCCGGCGGCGCCTCGCGCGCCGGCTTAGGCTCCAGTGACACTACCACCTCGTCCCTCGGCACTTCTGGCGGCGGCGGAGGCGGCGGCGGCGGAGGTGGTGGCGGCGGCGGCGGCGGAGGCGGAGGCGGCGGCGGTGGCGGCGGCGGCGGA
>JAFBAM010000233.1 GCA_019247755.1 Sphingomonas sp. | reverse complement strand
GTCCCGGCCGTCCGCAGCAATGACGAGCTTCCCGCGCAGCTTCTGGCCGTCGGCGAGCGTGACGCCCGCTATCCTGCCTTTCTCATCGATGAAGCTTTTGACGTCCGCTTCCATCGTGAGATGAAAGGCGGGAAACGCCTTCGCTTCTTCGCGCAGGAAGTCGAGGAAGTCCCACTGCGGCATCATGGCAATGAACGGCGCCGGGGTCTTCAAGTGTGACAGGTCGCCGATCGTCCACTGCTTTCCGGCAATCCTGAGCTCTGCGGAATTCAGCTCGCTGTGTGGGCGCTTCAGGAAGCGTTGGAGCATTCCCAGCTGGTCGAGGATCTCCATCGTCGAGGGGTGGACCGTGTCCCCTCGAAAATCGCGGAAGAAGTCTGCGTGTTTTTCGAGGACCAGAACTTCACAACCGGCCCGTGCGAACAGCAAGCCGGCCATCATTCCCGCCGGTCCGCCGCCGACGACAATCAGGTCCAGGGGCTTCTTAAAGCCACTAATGTCACGTGGTCCGGCGCCATTTTGTGCGGCTTTAGACGGGGCGCGACGGCGTGCGCCGGATTTCGATCCGCGGGGTGCACCACGTGACGTCATGACGCCAATCCTCGCAGATACGGCTGCTGTAGGAAAGGCGAAGCCTCAGCCGTTCTTGAGCGCCTCGGCCTTGTGCGCTGCCTGCTTTCCGTCCTCGGTCTCGACCAGATATTCCGGATTGTCCCTCGACGCCGCCACCTTGTGGCGCTTGATCGTGGTCGGCGACGTGAGCTTCCTGACGACCTTGCCCTTGGCTTCGCCACCATGGGACTTCCAGCGTACGCGGTCGCCGGCTTTCAAATCCTTCGACATCCAGCACCTCCGGCCGACCAACGCCTGCGGGTGACAGATGGTGCGGCCCGTGGTCTAAAGCCCGTATGGCGGCAGAAGCTCCGATGGGTGGCCATGGGTTGAGCGACGCGCTCACGATCCTTGGCGCAGCCGGCATCGTCATCCCGGCCTTCGCCCGGCTGAGAATCTCGCCGGTCATCGGCTTCATCATCGTCGGCGTGATCGCAGGGCCGTTCGTCCTCGGCGCGCTCGCTCCAACGCATCCGTGGCTTCACGCTTTTTCGATCAGCGACCCGCATGGGATCGAGCCATTCGCGGAGCTGGGAATCATCCTGCTGCTCTTCTCGGCCGGCCTCCACATCAATTTCCGGCGCCTGCGAAGCATGCGGAACGCCGTCTTCGGTGTCGGAAGCGCGGAGTTGATCGGCTGCGCAGTCCCGATCGGTGCGGCGCTTTACGCATTCGGCGCCTCGGCGCCCGCGTCGATCGCTCTTGGTCTTTCGCTTGCCCTGTCCTCGACGGCGCTGGTCCTTCCGATCACCGGGACCGAGGGGCCGGTGGGACGCTCATCCTTCGCCATGCTGTTGTTCGAGGACCTGGCGCTGGTCCCCATGCTGTTCCTGATCGAACTGATCGGCGGCCACGCCGAGACCGGAGAGTTCCTGCGCACGGCCTCGCTCGGCGTGCTGGTGGTGGCGGGAATGCTCGTGCTCGGCCGATACATGCTTCCCATGCTGTTCGCACAGGCGGCGCGGACGAAGAGCCCCGAACTGTTCCTGTCGATCAGCCTCCTGACCGTCATCCTCGCGAGCCTGGCGACAAGCACCGTAGGGCTGTCGCCGATCCTCGGCGCGCTAATCGCGGGCATCCTCATCGCCGAGACGGACTATAGCGCCGAGGTCGAGGCGATCACCATGCCGCTGGCCGGGCTGGCGCTCGGCATTTTCCTGATCACCGTCGGCATGCGGATCGACCTGCGCGCCCTGACGGCCGAATGGCCGACGATCCTGGGCGCAGCTGCCGCCCTGCTCCTGATCAAAGCAATCGTCACGGCGGGACTCCTTCGGGCCTCCGGCATCCGCGCGGCGGTTGCGATCGAAACCGGCGTCGTGATGGCGAGCCCATCAGAAACGAGCCTGATCGTGATCGGTGCGGCTGCTGCCGCCGGACTGATCGCCGCCGCGGATGCGAACTTCTGGACGATGGTGACGGCGATCGGTCTGACCGTGACTCCGTTGCTCGCAGCACTCGGCCGCCGGATGGGCCGCCAGGTCGACACCCAAAGCGCGGCCGAAGACGTTCCGTCAAGCAAAGGGCGGACCATCATTTTCGGCTTTGGTCGCGTCGGGCGGATGGTCGCCGACATGCTGATCGCCCATCAGAAGCCCTATCTCGCAGTCGACAGCGACGTCGATGGC
>JAFBAM010000216.1 GCA_019247755.1 Sphingomonas sp. | reverse complement strand
GCTTGGTGTCTCGTCCCCGGCATCTGTCGTAACGATGCCCTTGCCGTTGAGGACGTTCTGGGTCTCGGTCATATCCTGGACGCGCTTGGCGATGCGGCGGTCGAGGTCGTCGACCGGCTTGCCCGCGGCGACCGTCAGCTTCCTTTTCAGCTGCAGCGCGGCCAGCTGCTTCTGCTGGTCAGCGATCTCGGTCTTCAAGCCGTCCTTGATATGGGTGCCGCCTCCGCCTCCCAGCGCACCGGTGAAGTTCAGCGTCGCGAACATGGCGAACACGGTGAACAGGTACAGCGCGACAGGAGAGATGAAGCGGGCTCGCTCACCGGCAATGTAACGGCGGGTCATCTCGCCGGGGCGCCAGGCGAGCATCGGCAACGTTCGCCACAATTTCCCTTCGAAGTTGAACAGGCCGGCGATGAAGTCCTGGAAGAAGCCCCGGATCGAGCGATGGACGTGCGCTTTCTGCCCGCAGGTCGAACAATAGGCCCCGATGAGCTTGGTGCCGCAGTTCAGGCAATTCCGCTCGTGGGTGTGCCCTTCGTCGGCTTCGCCAGCCTTCGGCTCGACCGCCCGCGCCAGCAGGCTGCCGGTCACCGCATCGCCCAAGGCTTCGAATTCACCCATCGATACCCCCTGCCCGATATTAGGCGGCCTCCGGCTCCCATGCTAGCCAATCGGTGATGGCGCGCATCGGTCTTCTCGGCGGCTCGTTCAACCCGGCGCATCGGGGCCATCGTCATATCAGCCTGCAGGCAATGCGCGCCCTCGGCCTCGACCAGGTCTGGTGGCTCGTGTCCCCCGGTAATCCGCTGAAGGAAGGCGCCAAGGACATGGCGTCGTTCGAAGCGCGATTTGCGTCGGCGGAACGGATTGCCCGCGGCGCGCGTATCAACGTCAGCGATTTCGAAAGCCAGGAAGGCACCCGCTACACGGTCGATACGGTTCGCACCTTGAAGGTCCGCCATCCCGAGCACCGTTTCATTTGGTTGCTCGGAAGCGACACCCTGCCAAATTTTCACAAATGGCGTGATTGGAGGGGGTTAGCTCGCGAAGTGCCAATTGCGGTGATTCGCCGGCCCGGTTATGATTCAGCTGCCCACGCGGCGCGCGCGATGGGTTGGTTCAAGCGGTTCGTCCATCCCTTGAGCCAGGCCAAGCAGTGGACGGAATGGAGTGCACCGGCGATCATTTTCCTTCGCCTGCCACCCGATCCGACTTCCGCAACCGCCATCCGTGCGCAAGACCCTCACTGGTATCGCCGATCGAAGCCACGCGGCCAGCGCGCGGCCCGTCCCGGTGCGCCATTGTTCGCCAGGAGACCCCTTGACCGAACATCCAGTTGAAGCCGCCGGCGGATCCGGCATCGCCCCCATCGATGTCGAAGATCTCCACAAGCTCGTTCTTCAGTCGCTTGACGACGATCAGGCGCAGGAGGTCGTTTCCATCCCGCTCACGGGCAAGTCCAACATTGCCGACCATATGGTTATCGCCTCAGGGCGCTCAACCCGCCAGGTGGCGTCGATGGCCGTTAAGCTCGGCGACAAGATCAAGGAGCGATTTGGGAAAAACGTTCGGATCGAAGGGCTTCCGGCTGCCGACTGGGTGCTGATCGACGCCGACGACGTAATCGTGCACATTTTCCGTCCCGAAGTGAGAAATTTTTACAATTTGGAACGAATGTGGGCATTTGGCGATGATTCGGGCGTGAGCGCGGCTGCACGCGGGTAGGGCGGATATGCGGTTCATTGCACTCTTTTTTGCGCTTTTGGCGCTTGTCGCGCAGCCCGCTGTTGCGGCCTCCTCGCCTAGCCTCACCAGCCTCGAGCAGCAGCTCGCCAGTCTCGTGTCGACCAAGTCGGCCGACGTCGGCATCGCCGCGCTGGACCTCAACACGGGCGAGACGGTGAGCATCAAGGGCAACACGCCCTTCCCGATGGCAAGCACCGTCAAGGTAGCAATCGCGGCGCTTTATCTCGCTCAGGTGGATAACGGCCGTCGCTCGCTCGATGACACAATCAACGGCCAGTCTGCTCGCAGCCTGATGGCCCGCATGCTGATCCACAGCGACAATCGGGCGACGGACATCCTGCTCGCCGATCTCGGCGGCCCGTCGGCAGTCCATGACTGGCTCGTGAATAACGGCATGACTGGCCTGCGCGTCGACCGCACGATTGCCGACCTCCTGCGCTCGAAGCGCGACCTTTGGGACCGCCGCGATTCCTCGACGCCGGTCGCGATGGTCGACCTGCTTCGGCGCATTTACAAGGCCGAGCTCATCAAGCCGCAGAGCCGCGATTATCTGCTCGACCTCATGGCGCAGTGCGAGACCGGCAAGAACCGGATGAAGGCGCTTCTTCCCGGCGTGCCGGTAGAGCATAAGACAGGCACCCTCGACGGCCTGACGGACGACGTCGGCTTCATCAGCCTGCCAGACGGGCGCCGCGTCGCAGTAGCAATCTTCACCCGAGGCGGCCGCGATCGCCCGAAGACGATCGCCGAAACTGCACGCGCCATTTATGACGGCTTCAAGCAGGTCTTTGCCTGGCCGTTCGGCACGCCCGCCTACCAGAAATAGGTGCTGCTCCACATCGTCGCGCGTGGAAAGATCGGCCGCTCTCCGGAGGCCGAACTGGTCGACCGTTATCTGAAGCGCATCACTTGGCCCACCAAGCTCACCGAGCTGCCCGACCTTGGCGGCAAGACGCCCCAGATGCCAGCCAATAGCGTCAACGTGGTCCTCGACGAGAAAGGACGGGCGCTGTCGTCGGTAGATCTGGCGAAAAAGCTTGAGGCTTGGCGCGACGAGGGCAAGCGGGAGTGCCGCTTCCTGATCGGTGCTGCCGACGGACACGACGAAGAACAGCGGGCATCGGCCGACATGCTGCTTTCATTTGGCGCGGCGACATGGCCGCACTTGCTCGTCCGGTCGATGCTTGCCGAGCAATTGTTTCGCGCGACATCGATCCTTGCGAACCACCCCTATCATCGCGAAGGATAGCGCAATGCGTCCCGCCGCCTTCGCTTTGCTGCTCTGCCCTCTGCTCGCAGCTAGCGCGCTCGCCCAGAATCTGGGGCAACCGCTCGATACGCGATTGAGGCGGGCGGAGGCCGAGCAGGCAGCTGCCGAGAAGCAGGCCGCGCGGCTCGACGAGATGGCGTCCAAGGCGCGCAGCGATGCGGATCGTCTCCACGCCGAGCAGGCCGCGGCAGCACAGGCAATCGAGGCGGCGGAAGCGCGGATCAGCGCCGCCAATGCCCGGCTCCAGCTTGCCTCCGCCTATATCGCGGCTCACCAGCAGCGCCTCGCTGCCGAGCAGCAGCCCGCATCCTCCCTTCTGGCTGGACTTGCTACCATGGCGCGCCGCCCGCCTTTGCTGGTGCTAGCCGATCGCGGCGGCACGGAGGAGCTGGTGAAGGTCAAGCTGTTGCTAGACGCGACGCTTCCGGTGATCCGCAACCGCACGAGCCGGCTGTCCGCCGAGCTCGCCCAGGGCCAGCGCATCCGTCAGGCGGCGCTCGACGCCCGCGCCGAACTCGCGAAGAGCCGCGACAATCTCGCGGTCCGCAGGCAGCGGTTCGCCCAGCTTGAGGAGAAAAGCCTCCAGCAGGCGCTCGCATCCGGCGGCGAGGCGCTCGGCGCGGGTGACATCGCCATGGCCGCCGGCGAAAATGTCGAAAATCTCCGCGCCCAGCAGGCGAGCGGCCAGTCGATCCGTCGCGTCGCCGATCAGCTTGCGCTTGAGGATCCAACGCCTTCCAGCCCGTTCCGACCTGAGGGTGGCGTGCCCGGCCTGCCGTTCGCCTATCAGCTCCCGACCGCCGCTCCGGTGACCGAAGGCCTGGCATCGGTGAACGTCAGTGGAGTGCGCTCGCGCGGCCTGACGCTCGATACTGCCCGAGGCGCCGCCGTCACCGCACCGGCAGACGGCGTGGTCAAGTTCGTCGGGCCGTTCCACGACTATGACGGCGTGATCATTGTCGACCATGGCGGCGGCTGGCTGAGCCTGATCGTCAATGTCGGATCGACACTCAAGGTCGGCGACCGAATCCGCCGCGGCGACCCGATTGGCCGGGCGCTCGGCCCGCTGCAGGTCGAATTGTCCCAGAATGGGCGTCGAATCTCGCCTGCTATCATCGCAGGTTCATCTCAAAGCCTGTCAAAGGCCATCAAAGGCGGCTAAAACCGCGGGACTAGCCTGCCGCCGAATTGGGACGCGACCATGAAGATCAATACCAAGCTCGTTTCGCCGCTCGCACTGGTTGGAGCGCTCGCCCTGGTGCCCGTGACAGCCAGCTCCTTCGCCGCCGCTGACACGACCAATTACCAGGAGCTCGAGAAGTTCATGAGCGTCTACGAGCGGGTCAAGGCGAACTATGTCGACCAAGTCGATGACAAGACTTTGATCAAGGGTGCGATCGACGGCATGCTCGCGGCACTCGACCCACACAGCTCCTATGTCGAGGCGAACGACTTCGATCAGCTGAAGGCTACCACGGACGGCAATTACGGCGGACTTGGCCTTACGGTGTCGATGGAAGACGGCGTCGTGAAAGTCATCGCCCCGACCGAGGACACGCCGGCGTGGCGCGCCGGCATCAAGTCGGGCGACTACATCACCCACATCAACGGCGAGTTCCTGAACAACCTCAGCCTGGACGAGGCGGTCGCCAAAATGAAGGGCGACCCGGGCACGTCGGTCAAGCTGACGATCATCCGTCCGGGCCGCGACAAGCCGCTGGATGTTGCGCTCACCCGTGAGCGGATCGAGCTCCACCCGGTGAAGTGGGAGATCAAGGAGGGCGTTGGCTACATCAACATCAACACCTTCTCCGGCAACGTCGCCGATGCCACCAAGGCCGCGCTGATCGGGATCGACAAGGCGACCGGCGGTCACCCGCTCGGCTACGTCATCGACCTGCGGTCGAACCCGGGCGGCCTCCTGGACCAGGCGGTCGACGTCGCCGACGATTTCCTCGACAGCGGTGAGATCGTCTCCCAGCGCGGCCGTACCAAGGATGATATCGAACGCTATTATGCGCGTCCCGGCGACCTGGCCCATGGTCTTCCAGTCGTGGTGCTGACTGACGCTGGCACGGCCTCGGCATCCGAGATCGTCGCCGGTGCGCTTCAGGATCATCGCCGGGCGCTGATCATGGGCGAGAAGAGCTTCGGGAAGGGATCGGTCCAGACAGTCGTCCAGACCGGTCCTGAAGCGGCGCTTCGGCTGACCACGGCGCGTTATTACACGCCGTCGGGCCGTTCGGTGCAGGCCGGCGGTATCGATCCGGACATTCCCGTGCCGCAGCTCAGCGACCCTGACTACAAGGATCGCAAGGTCATCCGTGAAGCCGACCTTCGGCGTCACCTGCTCGCGCAGTCTAACGTCGGGGATAAGCTGCTCGAGGCGGACAATACGCCGGATCCGCGGTTCATGATGACGCCGGCTTCGCTGGAGAAGCAGGGCATCAAGGACTTCCAGCTCTATTACGCGCTGAACACGATCAAGCGCCTGTCATCGACGGCGACGATCGCGTCGGCCGCCACACCGAAGAAGCTGCGCTAGGCCGCATAGAATGAACGCAACGGCAGCGATCGGCGCCGATCGCCCTGCTGGCCTGTTCGGGCCGGCCGGAGCCCGCCTCCTCGCGCTGCTGCTTCCGTTGGCGCTTCTCGGCGGAGCGCTGGGGTCGCAATACCTCGGCGGACTTCACCCGTGCGAGATGTGCTACTGGCAGCGCTGGCCGCATGCCGCCGCGATCGTCTTCGCCGCTCTGGCCTTCACAGCCACCGCCGAGAGCAGCCGCTCGCGCAACCTGACGCTGCTTGCCGCGCTCTGCATCGCCGCCTCCGGTGTGATCGGCGTCTATCACGCCGGGGTCGAAGCCAAGGTCTTCGAGGGCTTCACCCAGTGCACCGCGACGGGGAAGGGGCTCAGCAACGCCGACCTCCTCAAGCAGATCACGCATGCGCCGCTGATCCGGTGCGATGAGGTCCAGTTCCGCTTTCTCGGCATTTCGATGGCCGGGTGGAATGCGATCCTCTCGCTCGGCGGCGTCGCGACCATCCTCTTCCTAAGCCTCCGCGGACCCCGCGGGTGAGCCCCTGGCGTCCGGGTGACCGCCGCGCCGATACCGGGTCGATGCTGCGCGTCGATCAGGCCGGAGAATATGGCGCCACGCGCATCTATGCCGGCCAGCTTGCCGTGCTTCGTAGAAACAGTCCGGAATCGAAGCTGATTGCGCGCATGGCCGCGCAAGAAGAACGCCACCTGAAGCGGTTCAACGCCTTGATTGCCGAGCGTCGCGGCCGCCCGACGATGCTGCAGCCGCTATGGAACGTTGCGGGCTTCGCGCTGGGTGCCGCGACGGCCCTGATGTCGGAGAAGGCCGCACTAGCCTGCACCGACGCGGTCGAAACCGAAATCGACAAGCATTATTCGGAGCAGCTTCGCCAACTTGGGAGCGATGATCCCGAACTCGCCGCCGATATCGCCGATTTTCAGGCCGACGAGCTCGAGCATCGCGATACAGCGCGGGAGGCTGGGGCGGCGCAAGCCGTCGGTTACCCCCTGTTGACTGCGGCGATCCGTGCCGGTTGCAGGGTGGCCATAGAACTATCTAAGCGCATTTGAGGAACTTGCTGCGGGCTCACCCGCTGATTCGCGTGAAAGGAAGCAGGCATGAAGAAGCTGATGGCAAGCGCCGCCGCGATTACCGGCGTGTTGGTCGGCACGGCGTCCATGCCGACGCCAGCGCTCGCTCAGGCCGGCAATTTCACGCTGGTGATCTACGGCAACGATCCCTGCCCGCGCGAGGCGATCTGTATCCGCAAGGGTGAGAGCGAGCGTTACCGCCTTCCCAAGTCGCAGAACCCGCAGGGGACTCCGCAGCAGCGAACTTCGTGGGCGCAGAAGTCGAAAGTGCTGACGACGGTCGGCGCCACTGGCGTCGGCAGCTGCTCGGCGGTTGGCCCAGGTGGTCGTGAGGGCTGCCTCGTCCAGTCGATCAACCAGGCGAAGAGCCAGTCCCGACAGACGGCCGAGGACAACCAGCCGCCTCAATAGGCAGCTCGCGGGAATCATAGTTAACTAATCAGGTTTATCAGGCGCGCTCATGGACGCGCGCTCTGAGGCGTTGCCCGCTGTGGCCGGGCGATCGAGCCTTGCCGGCTGGCAGGAGCGGCCTTTAGTCGCAGCCGTCCTGATCTCACTTCTTGCGACGGCTTTGGTATTCCGCTGCGGCTACGGGCCGACCGTCCTTCACGACAGCCTCGGCGTTTACTGGGTTTGGGCGGACCAGTTCACGGCGGAACTCGCAAAAGGGGACCTGCTCCCGCGCTGGCTCCCGGCTTCGAACGCTGGTCTCGGCGCCCCCGTCTTCTATTTTTACCCACCGCTCGCCTTTTACGTGGCTGGGCTGTTCGGCCTTGCCGGCCTCACGACCTACGCAAGCCTGATTGCGACTTTCTGGACAGCGTTCGCGGGATCGGGGATTGCCTGCTGGTGTTGGCTTCGAGGACGGGCCAGCCATCCGCTGCTCGGTGCAATGTTCTTCGTGGCGGCGCCCTATCACCTCTTCAATTATGTCGACCGCGGTGCGCTGGCGGAATCCCTGGCGATCACGCTCATCCCGGTGCTGGCAATCGGGTTGCGGCGCATATCCGAAGGCCGTGGCGGTCTGGTTATGACGGCGACCGCCT
>JAFBAM010000150.1 GCA_019247755.1 Sphingomonas sp. | reverse complement strand
TATTGCAAGTCGTGACGCCACCGCTCGTGGTGCTGCCGTTGACCTGGGATTGGACCTCACTGGCCAGCGTCGACTCCACCGATGCATTCTCGGTGGTGGCCGTATCTTTATCGAAAGAACGCTGAGCGCCCTGTTCGAGCGACAGCTGCTTGCTGAAGGCGTTGCTGATGTCGACGATCCCGATCACGCACAGCGCGAGCACCGGCGCAACCATGGCCATCTCGATGACGGCGGCTCCGCGGTTATCCGCGCGAAGCGAAGCCAGAAGATACCGGATCATGCGACTAGCCTTACGACCGTCGTGGTACCGCTCGGCAGGTTCGCCCCGGAGCAGGCGGTGTCATTGGCACTGCTAATGCCGATGGAGCTGTTGCCCTTGAACACCAGGTTATTCGCGATCCACATCGCGCAGAGCGACACCGCGTTTCCGCTACCGTTGATCCACAGCGTGTCCTTGGGGAAATAGACGACGCCTGAGATGACGTTGCTCGATCCGCCGTTGATCTTGTCGACGTTCCCGGTCGCCCGTCGATCCTGGTAGACCGCAATGCCCTTGTAAGTGCCCGATGTCGGCGCGGTGATGTTGTTCGTGGCCTGCGCGTTCGACGACCAGGTCCCGATTGTCGCATTTGCGGCAGTACTCTTGTTCGTCAGCACGACAGCGCAACCGGTGCAACTGAAGTCGCCCTTCAGGTCGACGTTGCCACCATTGATGTAGATCGGCCCGAAGTCGTTGGGCACACTGATGACGTCATGCGGATTCGTGGACATTGACGAGAAGCAGTTGATGCCCGCGGCTTTCATTGCCGCCCAGTTCGTGTTTTTGTCAGCCGCCGAAGCGGTGCAGTTCATCGCTGCCGGGTCAGGAGTAACTGCCGTCGTTGAGGGCGGAGCAAGCGGATCAGGCAGGGACGGTGAATAAGGAAGATACTGATTCACGATCCAGTTGTTCGAGCTGGCAATACCCCCGACGCCCGCAATAGCCTTCGCCGTGACAGATGAGCTGCCGCCGGCCGCGGCGGAGTTGGAAGCTGCCGAGTCAGAGTAAAAGATGCAAGTCGGGGCGGTCACGGTCGTATTGCCGCTATTGTCGATCGCCGTGCCGCTCGAATTGAGCGCCAACATGCAAGGGCTGCCGCCATAGGTGACGCTGCCGGCTTGAGCTTCCGCGGTAATGATGGGCGCTGCCGACATGAAGATCGAGCTGAACGGAAGGCGCTGCTGAATTGCGAGAGCCACGCGCACCTGGTTGGTCACATAGGCCGTGTCCCCGGGATACGTCAGCGACGTATAGCTTCCCACAGTGCCCGTGCACGGGGAGCTTCCCTGGAGGTTCATCCAGGTGTGCAGGTTGACCGCGAGATCATTGCAGACTGCGGTCGGCGTGTTTGTAGTTGCCCCGCTGGCGGCGGCGCGGTCGTAGACGCCCGCGAATGCTGCCGAGTCCGCTGCGCGCTGCAGCTGGCGTTTCCAAAGCGTCCACTGAATCGTGTCGGTAGCGAGCCCGGCAGCGCCGACCACGAGCGGCATGCAAGCCGCGGCGATTGCGAGCGCGTTGCCCCTTCGATCTCGAAAGATTTTTCTGATGAACTTGATCATCTTACTATGATCCCTGTTGCGCGCTTTGACAGGGCTGTAGCGTCAGCACGGTCAAGCGAAGTGTTCAATCGCATGGTTAATGGCCAGTAACGACCGCGGCGCTGGTTCATTCTTGAACAGCCGTGTCTTATGCCTATAATACAGTGAATTGCCCGCGGCGTTGACCGATTTCGGGCGCAGCCGCACAAGGGCGGTGAAAGGACATGATGATGGCGACGGAACCCGAGACTGCGACTGCCGGAGCGGCGACAAAGCTCAAGCTCGATCCGCCTGACGTGTTGCAACCCGTGGCGCCCGCCGAGGCGGCGGGCCTCGTTCCCCTCAAGGCTGAGGAGACAACCGAGCTCGATAAGCGCGTCGCGCAGTTTGTCGATGAGCTCGCGGGGCTGGACGCGAACAGCCCGGAATTCGGCAAGAAGGTCGATCAGCTGACCGCCATGGGCCGCAAGGAGATTGCGGAGGCCGCAGGCGCATCGAACCGTTTTCTCGACCGACCGGTCAAGGCGATCGACAAGGATACGGGCATCGGGGCCGACCTCACCGAGCTTCGGCGCACCGTGGAATCGCTTGATCCCAAGGAAGCTACCAAGACCAAGAAGTTCCTGGGCATCATTCCGTTCGGGAACCGCGTGAACCGCTATTTCGACAAATACCGGAGCTCACAGACCCATATCAAAGGCAT
>JAFBAM010000092.1 GCA_019247755.1 Sphingomonas sp. | reverse complement strand
TTCTCCTTCAGGAAATTGGCGAGCGCCTCGCCGATCCGGTCCTTGTTGCGCGGGATGATCGCGGTGTGCGGGATTGGCAACCCCAGCGGATGGCGGAACAACGCGGTCACCGCGAACCAATCGGCCAGGCCGCCGACCATCGCCGCTTCGGCGAACGCCTTCACATAACCAAGCGCCGGATACTGATGCTCGAAGGCCCGCGTGACGAAGAACACCGCCGCCATCACCACCAGCAGGCCGGTGGCGACCACCTTCATTCCCTGCGCGCCGGGTTGCGCCGGGTTGAAGCGGGAAAGAGCGCCGTTGGTCATCGCTCGCATGCCGGCTCAATAGACGAGCCGGCGCTGAGGTTCACAAGCCCCTGCTGATTACTCCGCCGGGACGGGCGTTCCCGCCGCGTGCGCTTCCTGCCCGATGAACCGGTGGAAGATCTTCCCGATCCGGCTTTCGATCGAGATGGCGATCGAGAAATAGGAGGGGACGAGAAGCAAGGTTAGCAGCGTCGAGAAGATCAGGCCGCCGATAACCGTGATGCCCATTGGCGCGCGCCAGCTATTGTCACCACTGATGGACATCGCGGTCGGAAGCATGCCCGCGACCATCGCGATCGTCGTCATGACGATCGGCTGGGCCCGCTTGTGACCTGCTTCCCAGATCGCGTCGTTCTTCGGCATGCCGTGGTTCATCATCTCGACAGCGAAATCGACCAGCAAGATCGAGTTCTTCGCGACGATTCCGAACAGCATCAGGATGCCGATCAACACGAACAGCGAGACGGGCTGGTTCGCGACGTGGAGCGCTATGGCTGCACCTAGCGGCGCAAGCAGCAGCGAACCCATGTTCACGAACGGCGCCAGGAAGCGCCGGTAGAGCAGCACCAGCACGGCGAACACTAGCAAGACGCCGGACATCAAGGCGATGGCGAAGTTGAACAGCAGCTCCGACTGCCATTTCTGGTTGCCCAGGTTCATCTTCTGAACGCCTTGCGGCAGGTTCTTCATCGTCGGCAGCTGGTTGACCTTGGCCCACACGTCGCCCTCGACGACGCCTGGCGCGAGATCGGCGCCGACCGTCATCCGGCGAAGCTGGTTGGACCGGCTGATCGTGGTCGGGCCGGAGCCAAAGCCAATGTCGGCGACGGCCTTCAGCGGGACTGATCCACCGCCCGACGTCGGAACAGGGAGGTTCTCAAGCGTCTGGATGTCGCGCCGCGCATTCTCCGATAGTGAGACCTGGATCGGGACCTGGCGGTCGGACAGCGAGAATTTCGCGCTGTTCTGCTCGATATCGCCAAGGGTCGCGATGCGGATCGTCTGGCTGAGCGCGGCCGTGGTGACGCCGAGGTCGGCCGCAAGGTCGAAGCGCGGCTTGATGGTGATCTCGGGCTGGGCGAGGTTGCTTCCAACGCGCGGCGCTCGGAGCCCCGGAACAGTCTCCATTTCCTTCGCGATTTGGGTTGCGACAGCTTTGAGCTGAACCGGGTCGTCCCCGCCGAGGTACAGCATGATGTCGCGGGAATCCGCGTCGGGTCCGCCGCCGTTCTGGCTCATGAAGCTCACGCGAGCGTCAGGGAATGCCGAGAGCATTGGCGACAGCTTCCGCTCGAACTCGGTGCTGGTGAGCTCACGGTCTTTCTTCAGGACGATGTTCACGCGGCCCGTGCCAACGTTGATTCGCTCGAAGACGCGCTGGACGTTCTCGTCCTTGGACACCATCGCAGCGACCCGGTCGGTTATCGCTTCGGTCTGCTTCAGGGTCGTGCCGGGTGGAAGCGTGATGTTGACCCGTGAATAATCGTCGTTTTGCGGCGGGAAGAACGACATCGACAGCGTGCCGAACAAGGTGAAGCTAAGCAGCAGGATACCGATACCGGCGGCGACCATCGCCATTCGGTGGTCGTGCATGCGCGCGTTCCAGCGCTCGGCCATGATGCCGTGCCACTCAGCGAAGCCACCGCTGCCTATCATCTGGACGAGCATGGCGATCAGCTTGGCCGCGCCGTACGCCAGGGCGGCGCCGAGCAGGAATGCGATCGGGAAGCCGTAAGGCGCCGGCAGGCCGATTGCGCCAAACCCTTTCATCAGGCCGCCGATCCCCGCGACAAACACGCCAACCACCGGCAGGAGCAGCAAGCCGCCAAGGGCATAATAGCCGAACGACTTAGTCGGCTTCGGCAGCCGCGAAAGCATTGCGCGCGACTTGCTGGTGTCGAGGCTCCAGTTCAGCACCTTGAGATAGCTGTCCATCCACTTCCACGCGGCGTGCGGCTGGACGCCGTGCGAGCGGAGGAAATAGGCGGCGATCAGCGGCGTGATCATGCGGGCGACGAACAAGCTCATCAGCACCGAGAGGACGACGGTGAAGCCGAATGCCTTGAAATACTGGCCGGCGATTCCGGGCATCAGCGCGACCGGGAAGAAGACCGCCACGATCGCCATGGTCGTTGCCAGCACCGCGAGACCGATCTCGTCCGCGGCGTCGAGCGAGGCCTGATAGGCCGATTTGCCCATGCGCATGTGGCGGACGATGTTCTCGATCTCCACGATCGCATCGTCGACGAGCACACCGGCGACGAGGCCCATCGCCATCGTCGACATGAAGTTCATGGTGATGCCCATCATGCTCATGAACGCGAACGCGGGGATCGCCGAGAGCGGGATGGCGACGGCCGAGATTGCCGTGGCGCGAATGTCGCGAAGGAAGAGGAGGACGACGAGGACCGCCAGGACCGCGCCCTCGATCAGGCCTTCCATCGCGGAGCGATACTGCGCCTTGGTGTAATCGACGGTGTTGAAGACCTCGGAGAAGTGGACCTTGGGGTTCTCCTTCTCGAGCTTCTTCAACTCCTGCCAGGCGCCGTCATAGGCGGTCACCTCGGACGAGCCCTTGGCTCGCTGGACCATGAAGGTCACGACCTGGCGGCCGTTCATCTTGGCGATCGACCGCTGCTCGCTGTTGCTGTCCTTCACTTCGCCGAGGTCGGCGAGTTTCACAAAGCGGCCGCCTGGCAGCGCGATCTGGGTCTGCGATAGCTGGTAGGCGTCCTGCGCGTTGCCGAGCACACGCACCGACTGCTCCGAGCCCGCGATCTCGGCGCGTCCGCCGGCGCCGTTCATGTTGCTTGCACGAAGCTGCTGGTTGACCTGCGCGGCGGTAATGCCCTGCGATTGCAGCGCTGCAGGATCGAGGATGACGCGGATGTTGCGGCTGACGCCGCCGACGCGCGACACGGCGGCCACGCCCGGGAGGCCGAGCAGACGCTTGGCGACGGTGTTGTCGATGTACCAGCTGAGCTGCTCGAGCGTCATGTCGGTGGTCTGCGCGCCGACGTAGGTGAATGGCTCATCCTCCGCGTCCACGCGCTGGATCTGCGGCTCGAGGATTCCGTCCGGCAGGTTACCGCGGATCTGCGAGATCACGTTGCGGACGTCGTTGACCGCGCGATCGGTCGGCGTGCCGAGCTCGAACGATATGAAGGTGGTGCTGTTGCCCTCGACCACCGTGCTGTTGATCTCGTCGACGCCGGTGATGCCGCGAACGGCGGATTCGACGCGCTGGGTGACCTGCGTCTCCATCTCGTTCGGCGCGGCGCCTGGCTGCGAGACCGAGACGATCGCCGCCGGGAAGTCGATGTCCGGCGCGTTGTTCACCTGCATCCGCGCGAAGGCGATGATGCCGGCGAGCATCAGGCCGACGAACAGCACGATCGGTCCGACCGGGTTGCGAATGCACCAGGACGAGATGTTACGGAAATTCATGGTCTGCTTCTTTCCCGACGCCTAGCGCGCCGCCTGACGCCTCGGGTTCACCTTCTGGCCGGGATTCAGGAATGGGCCGGCCGACAGCACGACCCGCTCGTTGCCCGAGATACCCGACTTGATGGTGACGCCATTGTCGTTGACCGTGCCGATCTGGATATTGCGGCGCTCGACCTCGTTCTTGCCGTTGATGATGTAGACGTAATTGCCGGCATCATCGCTGAGGACCGCGCTCTGGGGCAGCAGCGGAGCCATGGTCGTGCCGCTCGTGATCTTCGCTTCGGCGAAGCCGCCCGGACGCATCGACGGATCGTAAGGAACGGCGATGCGGACATCGCCAAGCCGCGACTGCGGGTCGATCACTGGCGACACTTGCCAGACCGTGCCGGTGAAGGTGCGGTCCGATCCGACCGGCGTCACCTGCGCGTTCATGCCGGTATGGACGTAGGTCAGGTCCTGCTGTGAGAGCTGTGCGCGCATTTCCATCTGGCCAGCTTCGGCCAGCCTGAACAGTGCGCCCGAACCGGGGCTCACGATCTGGCCGACCTCGACGCTGCGCGAGAGGATCAGGCCGCTCGTCGGCGCGATGACGTTCAGTCGGCCGATCTCGGCGCGGGTCGCGCCGAGCTGCGCCTGGGCAACACGGACCTGGGCGAAGGCGGCGTCGCGCGACGCCTTCTTGGAATCGATTTCGGCCTTCGAGACGAAGCCGCGGCCCTGCAGCGCGATCGCGCGGTCATAGTTCGATTGCGCCAGCGCGGCATTGGCGCGCGCAGCCTCGACCTGTGCGGCGAGCTGCGACGCCTGTTGCGCCTGGACCGAACGGTCGACGACCGCGAGGGTCTGACCCGCGCGGACCCAGCTGCCGGCATCAACCAGGACGCTGACGACGCGGCCGCCCGATCCGGCAATACCGACCGGCTGGTCACGCTTGGCGCCGAGGGGGCCGCTTGCGCCGATCACTCGGCCGACGGCTGTCTGGCCCGGCACGACGACCGTCACCGACGGGACCTGGCCGGCGCCGGCCGCAGCCTGCTGCGCAGCCTTGTCCGATCCGCCCCGGCCGAAGATCAGGAACAGGACGACTAACAGTGCGAGGACGCCCACTGCAGCGGCGATGATCAGCTGGCGGCGCCGACGCGACCGATCCACCACGACGAGCGTGTCCGACGAGTGGAACGAACTTTCCCTGTTCATGATATCCATACCTATAGCGAATCTTGAATGCCCTACCGGCTGACTGTATTAGCCGAATAAGTCACCGCGTGCAACAGACCCTTCGGCCGTTATCCAAGCCAGTGATTTTCGACTAACGACGGCACTTGTTACGCAAGCGGGCGTTGCCAGCGCAATCTTTAGGTCGCTTGCACGACAGAAGACAAAGGGCAGGCCATGGAACATTATGGAATCATCGGCTGGATCATCATCGGCGGCATTGCTGGAGCGATCGCCAAGCTGCTGATGCCGGGGAAAGATCCCGGCGGATGCATCATTACCGTCCTCCTTGGCATCGCGGGGGCGCTGCTGGCCGGATGGATCGGTCACCAGGTCGGCTGGTACAGCGAGAATGAGGGCGCGGGCTTTATCGCTGCCGTGGTCGGCGCATTCATCCTTTTGGGCGTGTACCGGCTCATCTCATCGCGCCGCACTTAACGGACGCTGCTACGGCCGTTCAGGATGCGGCCATGGCAGGGCGGGCAACCGTTCGGGCCATGGAACGACTTGCCAGGGGAACAGGCATGAAGAAGGCACTTATCGCTGCGCTGATGTTCGGCGCTGCCGTACTGCCGTCGGCGGCGATCGCGCAGCAGGCGGCTATCACGCAGACGATTACGGGCACCCGGCTCGACATCAACGCGACCGGTGAAGTCACGCGGGTACCCGATCTTGCGGTGATCAGCGCGGGCGTGGTCTCGCGCTCCGCGACCGCGAGCGCGGCACTGCAGGATACCGCGGACAAGATGACTCGCGTCATCGCGGCGCTGAAGCGCGCCGGCGTGCAGGATCGCGATATCCAGACCAGCAACGTCAGCCTCAATCCCGAATATCGTTACCCGGAAAACCAGTCGCCACAGCTGGTCGGTTACACGGCGTCGAACAGTGTCACCGTCCGTTTCCACGATATTCGGAACTCCGGGAAGATCCTTGATGCGTTGGTCGCGCAGGGCGCCAACCAGATCAGCGGTCCCAGCATGACGGTCGAAAAGCCGGAGTCGGCGCTGGATGAGGCCCGTGCCAAGGCGGTCGCCGTCGGCCGAGCTCGTGCAGAGCTCTATGCTCGGTCGCTCGGCCTACGCGTCGTACGCGTCGTGTCGGTGAATGAGAGTGGCGGCTATTACGCGCCGCCTCCGCCTGCGCCTCCGGTTGCGATGATGGCCCGGGGAGAAAGGGATTATTCAACGCCTGTCCAGCCGGGCGAGCAGAAGCTTCAGGTCAATTTGGCGATGACCTTCGAGCTGCAGTGAAAAAAGAAGGCCGCCCGGCGTGGTGCCGGGCGGCCTTCGCTTTAATCGCGGTATCGCCGTCCTAGCGGACGGTCCCTCTGCGGATCAGGTTGACGATCGCAAGCAGGATCACTGCGCCGATGAGCGCATAGAGGAAACTTTCGATCGTGATTCCGGCGTTCATGTTCACGCCGAACAGAAGTCCGGCAATGACCGCGCCGACGATGCCGACGACAATGTTCAGAATGATGCCCTGCTGGGCGTCGGTGCGCATGATTAGGCTGGCCAGCCAGCCGCAGATACCGCCGACGATCAGCCAGATGATAATTGACATCAGACTTCCCTCCTGTTTCTCGCGGCCGCCCATGAAAGCCGGGCGGTCCGTTCCGGCATCACAGACGCGTGATGCGTCGCGATTGTTCCGTAAACGGAAGGGTTCGTCCAGAAATTTGGTTAATCGGCGCCGGGTAACGGCGCCGCTGCTCAGTAACGCTGCTGTCGCTCGTACTGGTCGCGATACTGCTTGATGCGCGTGACTCGGAGGCCCGGCATGCCGCTGCGGTCGACCGCGCGCTGCCAGCTGGTGAATTCCTCGAGGCTCAGAGAATATCGCTTGCAGGCGTCGTCAACGCTCAGCAGTCCGCCGGCGACTGCAGCAACGACTTCGGCCTTCCGGCGCACGACCCAGCGAGTCGTGTTGGCAGGCGGCAACGAGTCAAGCGTCAGCGGCTCGCCGAGGGGGCCGATGACCTGTGCCGGACGAATCTTCTGGTTCTCGAGCATACTGTCGTCACACCTGCTTAATCATTGCTACTGGCCGACGTTTAATCCGGCTCCGTTGAAAATATTCTGAAACGCGGTGGTTAACTCGCCGGTCAGTCGTCCTTACGCTCCCTTAACCCTGCAACACCCCGGGCGAAGGTGCCGTCGAGCAGTTTCACTGCCTCACGCCACCCGTCGCTGCCGGAGAGATAGCAAGCGATGGCATCCTCTCTTGAGCGGCCTTCCTCAACGGCGGGATTGCCGAGAAGGTCGAGCAGCTCATTGAGGCTCAGCGGCTCCTGTGCACCTTCACGAATATGCGCTTCGTGACGCGCCAAGACCGCCCCCTCACTTGTTTCTCCTGCTGCCGCTCTAGCGGTCAGGAATGAAATTCGGGTAAAGAGACCTTAATGCCCGTCAGCTTTGACCTTTCCCGGCCGCCCCGGCAGGCCCGCATCGTCGTCGCCATGTCCGGCGGCGTCGACAGCTCGGTCACGGCTGCCCTCGCGGCGGAGACTGGCGCCGAGGTCATCGGGGTCACGCTTCAGCTCTACGATTATGGCGAAGCGGTGCGCCGGCCCGGCGCCTGCTGCGCGGGGCAGGACATTTACGACGCGAAGCAGGTCGCCGACCGGCTCGGCATCGCTCATTATGTTCTCGACTATGAAACCCGCTTCCGCGGCGGCGTGATCGACCGGTTCGTCGATGAATATGCCCGTGGCCGCACGCCCGTCCCCTGCGCCAGCTGCAACCAGGGCGTGAAGTTCGTCGACCTTGTGGATTTCGCGCGGGAGCTAGGCGCCGACTGCCTCGCCACCGGTCACTACGTACGCCGCGTAGTGAACCGCGATCGCGTGGAATTGCACAAGGGTGCCGATCCCCGGCGCGACCAGAGCTATTTCCTCTACGGCACGACGCGCGATCAGCTCGACTTCCTGCGTTTTCCCCTGGGCGACCTGCCCAAGGACGAGGTGCGGCGCATCGCCGCCGACCTCGGCCTCGAAGTGGCCGCCAAGCCGGACAGCCAGGACATCTGCTTCGTGCCCGATGGCGATTATGCCGGGCTGGTGAAGCGTCTCCGGCCCGAGACGGAGGCGCCGGGCGACATCGTCGACCTCGAAGGCCGGGTCCTCGGGTCGCATCGCGGCGTCGTTCACTTCACGGTCGGCCAGCGCCGGGGAATCGAGGTCGGCGGACAGAAGGAGCCGCTGTACGTGATCCGGATCGAGCCGGAGGCTGCGCGTATCGTCGTCGGCCCACGCAGCGCGCTTGCCGTCAGTGAAATGCGCGTCGCCGACTGGAACTGGCTCGGCGAGGAACAGCGCGAGGTCAGCGCCAAGGTGCGCTCGCTCGCTCCCGCGGTACCGGCCACCCGCGATGGCGATTGGATCCGTTTCGCCTCACCCGAATATGGCGTTGCGCCGGGGCAAGCCGCGGTGCTTTACGACGGCTCACGCCTCCTCGGCGGGGGTTGGATCGCCGAGACCTCGGCCGCGAGCGAGAGCGTGGTGGATGCCGCCGCCGCGTAGTGCCGGCGTGCTGCTGTTCCGGCAGCGCGACGGGCTCCAAGTCCTGCTGATCAAGCCCGGCGGTCCCTTCTGGCGCAACAAGGACGCCGGCGCCTGGATGATCCCCAAAGGCGGGGTCGAGCCCGACGAAGCTCCGGCCGAAGCCGCGCTCCGCGAGTTCGAGGAGGAGACAGGCACCAGGCTCAACGCGATCCCGTTCCCGCTCGCCAAGGTGCGCCAGGCTGGCGGCAAGCTCGTCGAAGCCTTCGCCGTCGAGGGCGATCTCGATATCGGAACGATCCGGTCGAACCACTTCGAGCTGGAGTGGCCGCCGCGCAGTGGGCGCCTCGAACGCTACCCGGAGGTCGCCGAAGCGCGCTGGATGTCACTTGCGCAAGCCCGCGAGATGATGCTTCCAAGCCAGCTGCCGCTGCTCGATGCGCTTGCGGCAAAGTTGTCCAGCTAGAGCTGGAAGTTTCCGACGATCACCGTCTGGCAATGACCGCCGAGCACCGCGCGGTCGCCCTCCTGCCGGCAATGCAGCACGCCAGTCCTGGCGCTCGCCTGCAGAGCGCTGAACTCGTTCCGGCCGAGCCGCTTCGTCCAGTAAGGCACCAGCGCAGCATGCGCCGATCCGGTCACGGGGTCCTCGTCGATGCCGAGATATGGCACGAACACTCGGCTGACGACGTCGTGCTGCTGTCCGCGCGCGGTGACCACCGGCATCCGGTGAATCTCTTTCAGCGCCGCAAAGTCCGGGCTGCAGGCGAGGACAGCCGCCTCGTCCGCTACCTCGATCACCGCCGCATCATTATAGCCGTCGGCCAGCCATACCGCGCTGTCGGCCAGGCCAAGCGCGGCGCAAAGCTCCGGTTCATGCATCTCGGTCAGGTTCGCGGCCCGCATGTCGAGCTCGAGCAAATCATCGCGGCGACTAACGATCATCATTCCCGATTTGGTCGAGAAGCGGACCGCCGAGCCAGTCATCAATATGTGGCCCGCGGCGATCGTCGCATGGCCGCACATCTCCACCTCGGCGACCGGCGTGAACCAGCGGAGGTCGAAGTCGAAACCGTCCTGCTCGCTCGGAACCGTGAATGCCGTCTCGCTGAGGTTATTTTCCGTGGCGATCGCCTGCATCACACCGTCGTCGAGCCACTTTTCGAGCGGCATCACCGCCGCCGGATTGCCGGTCAATGGCCGTTCGGCGAAGGCATCGACCTGGAAGAAGGGGATGCTCGTCATCGCCGCCTCATCATTGGGCCTGCTCCGTAATTTCCGGCGGCAGCAAGGTCTCGCGGTCGGTCTGCCCCTCCGGATCGACGTGAATCAAAATCTCCGTGTCGGGAAACCGCTTTTGCAGCTTTTCTTCCACCAGATCGAGCCGGTCGTGCGCCTCCTGGACCGTCCAGTCTGCCGGGACCCAGACGTGGAATTGCGCGAAATAATGCGTGCCGCTGCTGCGCGTCCGGAAATCGTGGAGGCCTGCTAGCTCGGGATATTCCTTCGCCGCGGCCAGGAATTGCTCACGCCGCTCGTCGGGCCATTCCCGGTCCATCAGCTGATGCAACGCGTGGCTTGAGGCGCTCCATGCGCCCCACAGCAGCCAAAGCGCGATCAATATGCCGAATACGGCGTCCGCACCTTTGAGGCCCGCGACCTGGTCGAGCACGAGCGCGGCAATCACAGAGCCGTTGAGCAAAAGGTCGGAGGAATAGTGCAGCCGGTCGGTGCCGATCGCCAGCGAGCCGGTGCGCTTCACGACGTGCCTTTGGTAGGTGATCAGCGCGATCGTCAGCACCATCGCGATGACGGAGACGCCGATCCCAAGCTCGGCCTGTCCGGTTTCGGCCCCGTTGATGAGGCGCTGCGTGGATCGGAACGCGATGAACATCGCGGAAAAGCTGATCAGGATGACCTGGACCAGCGCGGCCAACGCCTCGGCTTTGCCGTGGCCGAAGCGATGTTCGTGATCTGCCGGCTGGGCGGCGATGCGCACGGCCAGCAACACGATCAGGCTGGCGACGAGATCGAGGCTGCTGTCGGCAAGCGACCCGAGCATGGCCATCGATGAGGTCTTCACCGCCGCGTACGTCTTCATGACGATCAGCGTGATCGCCATTGCGCTGCTGGCGAAGGCCGCCCGAGCGGTCAGCCTCCCGCGTTCCTCGGCTGTGATTTCAGTAGGGCTCATGGGTAAAGCAGCCCTTCGCTCCAGCCCGAGCCGTCGCGGACGAACAGCCGTCGTTCATGCAGCCTGTGCGGCCTGTCAGTCCAGAATTCGATCCGGTCGGGAAGGACACGATAGCCGCCCCAATGCGGCGGGCGCGGCACGTCCTGGCCCTCGTATCGCCGTTTCAAATCCTCGAAGCGCTGTTCAAACGTCTCGCGGCTATCGAGCCGCCGCGATTGATCCGACGCCCAGGCGCCCAGCTGCGAATCCCGCCCGCGGCTCGCGAAATAGGCGTTCGCCTCTTCATCCGCGACGCGCTCGGTGGGGCCCTCGATCCTCACCTGCCGCCTGATCGACTTCCAGTGGAATAGCAGCGCCGCACGCGGGTTCGCCGCCAGCTGGCCGCCCTTCGCGCTCTGCTCGTTGGTATAGAAGACGAAGCCCTCCGGCCCATGGCCTTTCAGGAGAACCATCCGGACCGAGGGCTGTCCGCTCGCATTCGCGGTCGCCAGCGCCATTGCCTCGGCATCGTTGGGCTCATTGGCCCGCGCCTCGGCAAACCATTGGTCGAACAGCTGGAACGGATCGGTCGCCATCGCGCGTTGGCCTTAGGCTTGGCCTCGCGCTTGCCGCAACCCATCTGGTCAGTAAGAAACGGTTACGGCATGGGAGGACAATGGCACTCGATCTCTATCAGCGCTTGGGGCTGAAGCGCGGCGCAAGCGAGGCGGAGATCAAGAAGGCCTACCGCAGCCTCGCCAAGCAGCTTCACCCCGACCGCAACAAGGACAATCCGGACGCCGCCAAGCGCTTTGGCGAAGTGACGGCGGCATATGACCTGCTGTCCGACAAGGATAAGCGCGCCCGCTACGACCGGGGGGAGATCGATGAGGACGGCAACCCCAAGATGCCGTTCGGCGGCGGCTTCGGCGGCTATGGCGGGGGCGGGCCGCAGCCCGGCGGTGCCCAGGGATTCGAGAATTTCAACTTCGGCGGCGCGGAAGGCGCCGACCTGAGCGACCTTTTCGAAGGACTTTTTGGCGCCGCGACCGGCGGTCGTGGCGGTGGCGGTGGTCCTTTCGGCGGTTTCGGGAGGCGAGCGCGGACTGCGCAAAAAGGCCCCGACATCGCTTATCGCCTCAAGGTGCCGTTCGAGGATGCGGTGGCCCTGAAGACCCAGCGCATCACACTCGCCGACGGCAAGACGATCGACCTCAAGCTCCCCCAGGGCCTCGAGGACGGCACCAAGATCCGCCTGGGCGGCAAGGGAGGCGATGGGCCCGGAGGGCGCGGCGACGCCATCGTCACTGTCGAGATCTCGCCGCACCGCTTCTACTCGCGGGACGGCACTAACATCCGGCTGGAACTGCCGGTGACGCTCAAGGAGGCAGTACTGGGGGCGAAGGTGAAGGTGCCGACGCCTGAGGGCGCGGTCATGCTTACCATCCCCAAGGGTACGACCTCGGGAAAGGTGCTTCGCCTCAAGGGCCGGGGGTTCGTCGCCAAGGACGGCAAGCGTGGCGACCAGCTAGTGGCTGTCGAGGTCGACATTCCGTCCGACGACGCAGAACTGCAGCGCTTTGCCGAGAAATGGAGCGGCGGCGGCAACCCGCGCGCCGGCCTCGGAGTCTAGCAGCGCTCAATGCGCGAAATCTCACCACAGTCGCCGGAAGCCCGCCGCAAGCGCCTCGCCAGCATGCGGGCGGCCTTCGGGATGGAGGTCGAAGAGAAGCTCAAGCCGAGGCGCACTGCCTGGGAAGTCGTGAAGCGTGTCGCGATCGGCGTCTATACCGACGGCTTCATCCACGCCGGCAATTTGGCCTACCTCTCGATCGTCGCGCTCTTCCCTTTCATCATCGTGGCAGCGGCGGTCGCGCATCTGCTGGGGCAGGGGCAGGACGCGCAGCTGACCGTCTTCAACATCCTGCGCCGCCTTCCACCAAACGTCGCTGACACGCTGCGCGAACCGATCAACGAAGTGCTGACGGTGAGGACGGGGCCGCTGCTCTGGTTCGGGGCGGTGATCGGCCTGTGGACCGCAACCAGCTTCATCGAGACGATCCGCGACATCCTGAGGCGTTGCTATGGGGTGAAATTCTGCGCCCCTTTTTGGGAATATCGCCTGGGATCGATCCTGTTGATCCTCGGCGCCGTG
>JAFBAM010000046.1 GCA_019247755.1 Sphingomonas sp. | reverse complement strand
GCAGGCAGCTGCGGCGGCTCTTTCACCAGTCTTGGCAGGTAGGCGATCATGAAGATCAGCGGCGTGGACATCCGTCCCGGCAACATCATCGAATATGAAGGCGGCATCTGGCGCGCCGTGAAGATCCAGCACACGCAACCCGGCAAGGGCGGCGCCTACATGCAGGTCGAGATGAAGAACCTCATCGACGGCCGCAAGACCAACGTCCGCTTCCGGTCGGCAGAGACCGTCGAACGCGTCCGCCTCGACACCAAGGACTTCCAATTCCTGTTCCACGACGGCGACATGCTGACGTTCATGGACAAGGAGAATTATGAGCAGATCGCGCTTCCTGCCGACTTGCTCGGCGAGGCCGGTGATTTCCTTCAGGACGGCATGGACGTGATCATGGAGCTCTACAACGAGCGCCCCATCAGCGTTCAGCTGCCCGACCAGGTCGAGGCGACGATCGTCGAGGCTGACGCGGTGGTGAAGGGTCAGACCGCCAGCTCCAGCTATAAGCCTGCGGTCCTCGACAACGGCGTGAAGGTCCTCGTTCCGCCGCACATCACGTCGGGCACGAAGATCGTCGTCGACGTCTACAATCGGGAATATGTCCGCCGCGCGGATTAGTTTCCCATCCCCTTTAGGGGAGGGGTTGGGCTGGGGAACGACTTCGACGCCAGCTCAGCCAATCGAAAGAAATCTCAATGACCGCTCAGCCCCACCCCTCGATCCCCTCTCGTGAAGGAGAGGGGAAGTAATGGTCGCCCATTCAGGCCTGATCACCGTCATGCAGCGCGCCGCCCGCAAGGCGGCGCCGCGCCTTCGCCGCGACTTCGGCGAGGTCGAGCAGCTGCAGGTCAGCCGCAAGGGGCCCGCCGACTTCGTCTCGATGGCCGACAAGCGCGCCGAACAGACGATCGTCCAGGAGCTTCGCAACGCCCGGCCCGACTGGGGCATGCTCCTCGAAGAGGGCGGCGCGATCGAGGGCAATCCCGACAAGCCGCGCTGGATTGTCGATCCGCTCGATGGGACAACCAACTTCCTCCACGGCGTGCCGCATTTCTCGATCTCGATCGCGGTTGAGGAAAAGAAGCCCGGGGGCGGCACCGAGATTACGCAAGGCCTGGTTTATCAGCCGCTTACGGACGAGAGCTTCTGGGCCGAGAAAGGTCGCGGCGCATGGCTGCAGGACCAGCGCCTGCGCGTTTCCGCACGCCGTGAGCTTGCCGACAGCGTGATCGGGACCGGGATTCCCTTCCTCGGCCGCGGGGACATCCCGCAATGGGCGAAGATCTATAGCGCCGTGGGGCCGCATGTCGCCGGTGTCCGCCGCTTCGGCTCCGCCGCCCTTGATCTCGCCTGGGTGGCCGCTGGTCGAATGGACGGTTTCTGGGAAGACGACCTCGACCTATGGGACACCGCGGCGGGCGTGCTGCTGGTCCGTGAAGCTGGAGGGTTCGTGACCGATTACCGCGGCGCAGACCGGGCATTCGAACGCGGCGAGTATGTCGCGGCCTCATCGGGCATCCATTCCAAGCTTCAGAAGCTCATCGCGGGCGCCCTGCGCTGATCGGCCTGCTGGCCTTCGCTGCAGCCGCAGCGGTTCAGCCGCAGCCTCTCCTCACGATCGATCCCAGGCACCGCCTCGTCGAAGGCGTTGCGAGCGACGGCTCGACGATCTGGGTTTCGAGCATCCTCGACCGGCAGGTTCTCGCCTGCCGCACGGCGTGCCGCGTGATCGCCACGCTGCCAGCGCCGCTGCATCCCTTCGCGATTACGTGGGACGATGGACGCAAGCGCTTATGGGTCGCGGCCGACTGCCCGCCCGGAGTCAGTGCTATCAAGGCCTGCGATCGCGGTGCGCTGATCGCGCTCAGCTCTCGCGGGAAAATACTGACTCGGATCGCGCCTGCGACGGGCAGCTTCCATCCGGGCGATGTGTCAGCCGCGCCAGGCGGCATATTCGTCAGTGATAGCCAGAATGGTGCCGTCTACACCGTAGCCAAGAGCGGCTACAGCCTGACTCCGGTCGTTCCACCCGGCGTCGGCAAGAGCGGGCAGTGCACCGCGCTCGACGCTGACGGGCACAAGCTGGTCGTCGCCGATTACAGCCAAGGGGTCGGAGTCGTCGATTTGGCTACAGGAAAGCGAACGATCCTGCCGCGGCCCGACGGCAATCCGCTCCGGGGCGTCGACGGGCTCGTTCGTTGTGGAAACGTCTATTACGGAGTCTTCAACGGGAGTTCTCCGGGCATTCTGGTCGCGATCACGCCCGGAGACACGGGCCTCGTCTACGAGAAGCCCCTGAGCCCGACAGCGCTCCCTGACCCGACGCAGATAGCCTACGACGGCAAGCGACTATTGATCGTCGCCGATTCAGGCTGGGCCACGATCGACAAGGCGGATTTCAAGCGCACGTCTGGAACGCCGATTGTCGCCGTTGCGCTTTCGGAGGACTGCAAGCCGCAATAACAGCGATTTTGCGCCGTTCACGGTGTTGCCCCTCACGCGGCCCTGTCCTAGAGAGCCGCCAAGTTTTTCGACCCTCGGAGTTTCCCCTTGGCGAGCGTTGCCGCCGGCTACCTGCCGATCCTCTTGTTCCTGATCATCGCGCTGGGCCTGTCCAGCGCCTTCGTCGTGCTGCCGATGATCGTCTCGCGGCTGACGGGTGCGCACCGGCCTGATCCGGCAAAGCTCAGCGAATATGAATGCGGCTTCCCGGCGTTCGAGGACGCCCGCGCCGAGTTCGACGTCCGCTTCTATCTCGTCGCCATCCTGTTCATCGTCTTCGACCTTGAAGCCGCTTTCCTGTTTCCGTGGGCGGTCAGCCTCGATTTCACCCGGTGGACCGGCTGGGCAGCGATGGTCGCCTTCTTGATCGAACTTGGTCTCGGCCTTGCCTACGCCTGGAAGAAGGGAGCCCTCGAATGGGAGTGATGCTCCGCCCCGGCGAAGACCGCATGCCGAGCGAGGAAGAGCTGGCACGCCTCGCTGGCCTCGTCCCCGGCGACATCGACCGCAAGCACCTGGAGGAAATGCAGCGCTCGCTGAACGAAAAGGGCTTCATGGTCACCACGACCGAGGACCTGTTCACATGGGCGCGGACCGGGTCCTTGTGGTGGATGACCTTTGGCCTCGCCTGCTGTGCGGTCGAGTTGATCCATGTGAACATGCCGCGCTATGACCTTGAAAGATTTGGTGCAGCGCCGCGCGCGAGCCCGCGGCAGTCGGACGTGATGATCGTCGCCGGCACCCTCTGCAACAAGATGGCTCCGGCCCTCCGCCGCGTCTACGACCAGATGAGCGAGCCGCGCTACGTGATCTCGATGGGCAGCTGCGCCAACGGCGGCGGCTATTACCATTACAGCTACAGCGTCGTTCGCGGCTGCGACCGCATCGTGCCCGTCGACATCTACGTACCGGGCTGCCCGCCGACAGCCGAAGCCCTACTCTACGGAATCCTCCAGCTTCAGCGGAAGATCCGCCGCGAAGGGACGATCGAACGCTGATGGTTGCCCTCCAGGCTCCCCGATACGCCGACGCGCCGGCGTCGCTTGGCAAGCTCGCCAAGGCGAAGCCGCGTGCTGGGCTCGAATCCGCGTTCGACGTTCATCGCGACGACCTCATCGCCGTGATGACGGCGCTTCGCGACGAGCATGAGTATCAGCAGCTGATGGAGATCGCCGGGGTCGATTTTCCCGAGCGGCAAGAGCGGTTTGAAGTCGTTTATTGCCTGCTCTCGCTCACGAAGAACCATCGCGTCCGTGTCCACGTCTCGACCGATGAAGTGACCCCGGTGCCGAGCGTAACGGGGCTATGGCCGGTCGCCGGCTGGCTCGAGCGCGAGGTGTTCGACATGTATGGCGTCGCTTTCAGCGGCAATTCCGACCTGCGTCGCATCCTCACCGATTACGGGTTCGAGGGCTATCCCTTTCGCAAGGACTTCCCGCTGACCGGTCACGTCGAGCTCCGTTATTCGGAGGCCGAGAAGCGCGTCGTCTATGAACCCGTCTCCCTGCCGCAGGACTTCCGCACCTTCGACTTCCTGATGCCGTGGCAGGGCGCGGAATATGTTCTTCCGGGCGATGAGAAGGCGACTGCCCAGGCCGCCGGCGCTCCATCGCCTGTAGCTGCACCGAATGCACCGTCTGCAGTGAACCCGAAGACTCCGGCCCAAACGCCAAAGACCACTGAAAGCCCGGCCCAGACCGGCGGTGGCGCTCCGGCCGACAAGGAAGCGACCAGGCAGGCGCGCAAGCCGCGCGCTGCCAAGGCTACGAGCGAGGTCAGCAAACCCGGCAACACGCCCGATCCGAAGCCCAAGGGCACCGGCCGCCGTAGGCCGGGCGGAGGCGCGGCATGACCGACGTCCGCACCGAAACGCGCCCCAAGCGCAAGGTCGAGGTCAGCGTCGGCGGTGCCGGCGAGGGTCAGGAGCTCGGCCACCCGCGTGACCCGGGCGACGAGGCGATCAGCAATTACACGATCAACTTCGGCCCGCAGCATCCGGCCGCCCATGGCGTCCTCCGCCTGATTATGGAGCTGGACGGTGAGATCGTCGAGCGCGTCGATCCGCATGTCGGGCTGCTCCACCGCGGCACCGAGAAGCTGATCGAGTACAAGACCTACGCCCAGGCGCTGCCTTACTTCGACCGCCTCGATTACTGCTCGCCGATGTGCATGGAGCATAGCTTCGTGCTCGCGGTCGAGAAATTGATGGGCCTCGAGGTGCCGATCCGCGCCCAGTATATCCGCACCTTGATGGCGGAGCTGACCCGCATCTCCAATCACATGCTGAACCTCGGCAGCCACATCATGGACGTCGGCGCGATGACCCCCAACCTGTGGCTGTTCGAAGTGCGCGAGGACACGCTCCAGTTTTACGAGCGGGCGTCCGGCGCGCGGATGCACGCCAATTACTTCCGTACCGGCGGCGTCCGCTACGACCTGCCTGAGAAGTTCCTGGTCGACTTGGCTGACTGGCTCGACAACCGCCTGCAGCTGTTCGAGGA
>JAFBAM010000027.1 GCA_019247755.1 Sphingomonas sp. | reverse complement strand
AGGAATCGTCGACGTAGAAATCGCCGAGTGCCGCCATGCCTTTGGCTAGCTCGGCATCGTTCTTCTCTTCGCCAGTGTGAAAACGCGTGTTCTCGAGGACGCCGATGTTGCCGGGCAGCATGGTCGAGATGGCGCGCTGCGCCTCGGGGCCCTGGCAATCCTCGATGAAGCGCACCGAGCGGTCGGACAGCCGGTGCAGCGGAAGCACCAGCTGTGCCGTCGACATGTCCGGTCGCTTCTCTCCCTTCGGTCGCCCGAAGTGCGAGAGCAATAGGACGATGGCTCCGCGGTCGCTCAGCTCCAGCACCGTCGGCAACATTGCCCTCAGGCGCGTATCGTCGGTCACCCGCGCGCCGTCCATCGGCACGTTGAGGTCGGCGCGGACGAGCACCTTCTCGCCGGTCAGATCTTCCGGCAGGTCATCGAGAGTCTTGAAGCGGCTCACGTCGCCTCAGAGCTTGCCCATCGCGCAGGCGGTGTCGACCATGCGGTTCGAGAAACCCCATTCATTGTCGTACCAGCTGACGACGCGAACCAACTTGCCCTCGAGGACCGCAGTTTCGAGGCTATCGACGGTCGAGCTAGCGCTGGTGTGCATGAGATCGATCGAGACGACCGGCTCATCGGTATAATCAAGAATGCCCTTGAGGCGATCGGTCTGCGAGGCGGCCTTGAGGATCTGATTGACCTCGTCGCGAGTCGTGTCGCGCTTCGGCTGGAAGGTCAGATCGACGAGGCTGACGTCCGGCGTCGGCACGCGGATCGCCGAACCATCGAGCTTGCCCTTGAGCTCCGGCAGCACCTCACCGACCGCGCGGGCGGCGCCCGTGGTCGTCGGGATCATGCTCATCGCCGCTGCGCGGGCACGCCGCAGGTCCGAGTGGATCTGGTCGAGGATCTTCTGGTCGTTGGTGTATGCATGGACCGTGGTCATGAGGCCGCGCTCAATGCCGAGCGCATCGTTCAGAACCTTGGCGACCGGTGCCAGGCAGTTGGTGGTGCACGAAGCGTTTGAAACGATCTTGTGGTCCGCAGTGAGCTTGTCGTCGTTGACGCCGTAAACAACGGTGAGGTCGGCGCCCTTGGCGGGAGCCGAGATCAGCACTTTCCTGGCGCCCGCATCGAGATGCTTCTGGGCGCTATCGCGGTCGGCGAAAAAGCCAGTGCATTCAAGCGCTAGCTCGATACCGTTCGCAGAATGCGGGAGGTTCGCGGGGTCGCGCTCGGCAGTGACGTGAATGCGCTTCCCGTTGACGACGATGTCGTTGCCATCCGTCGTGACATCCCCCGGGAACTTGCCGTGAACGCTGTCGTGCTTGAACAGCCAGGCATTTGCTTTCGCGTCCGCGAGGTCGTTGACGCTGACCAGCTCGAGCCCGCAGTCGGGCCGCTCCAGGATCGCGCGGGCGACCAGGCGGCCAATGCGGCCGAATCCGTTGATGGCGACTTTGGTCATTATATTCCTCGTTGCTTCATGAAGTCGGTGATGCGCGTTGCAATCTTGTCGGGGGTCAGCCCGAAATAATCGTAGGCGTCAGGCGCCGGGGCCGAGACGCCGAAGCGGTCGATGCCGATCTTGAGACCGTGCAGGCCGACATAGCGCTCCCAGCCGAAGGTGGTGCCGGCTTCGATCGAGACGCGCAGGATTTCTCGGTTGCTGACGTCGGGCAGGATATCTTCGCGATAATCCCAGTCCTGCGCGTCGAAGCGCTCGGTGCACGGCATGGAGACGACGTCGGTGCCGATCCCCTGTCCTTCAAGCTGCGCAGCGGTATCGAGGGCGATCTCTATCTCAGAGCCGGTCGCAAGGATGATGACCTTGCGACTGTTTTCGGACGATTTCAGCCGGTAAGCGCCGCGTGCGCAGAGATTCTCCGCCGAAGCCTCCGTGCGGACCGGGCGCAGGTTCTGGCGGGTGAGCGCGAGGATGCTTGGGCGTTCGCTGGACAGCGCCAAGGCCCAACATTCGGCCGTCTCGACGGCATCCGCAGGGCGATAGACGTCAAGCTGCGGCACTGCCCGAAGGCTTTGCAGATGCTCGATAGGCTGGTGAGTCGGGCCGTCTTCCCCAAGGCCGATCGAATCGTGGGTCATCACGTAGATGACCCGCGCGTGCTGGATCGCGCTCAGGCGAATGGCGTTACGCGCGTAGTCGGTGAAGACGAGGAAGGTGCCACCGTAAGGAATGACCCCGCCGTGGAGGGCCATGCCGTTCATGGCTGCCGACATGCCGAATTCGCGAATGCCGTAATAAACGTAACGGCCGCCATAATTGTCGGGCGTAAGCGGCTCAATATTCTTGGTTTTCGTATTGTTCGAGCCGGTGAGGTCGGCCGAGCCGCCGATCGTCGCCGGAAGCGCCGCGTTGATCGCTTCCAACGCCATCTCCGAGGCCTTGCGCGTCGCCACCGGCTTCAGATCCTGCAGCAGCTTGTCGATGTAGGGCTTAAGCCAGGCGTCGGTGACCTTGCCGTTGATGCGGTGCAGGAAACCGTCTTTGCGGCCGCTCGATTCCAGCCGCTCGGTCCATAGCGCGCGATCGGTCGATCCTCGCTTGCCGGCCGAGCGCCAGGCCGTGAGTACATCGTCGGGCGCCGAGAATGGCTCGGGATCGATACCGAGCTCCCGCTTGGCCGCGGCGACCTCGTCAGCTCCCAATGCGGAGCCGTGGGTTGCCGCCGTTCCCTGCTTATGGGGCGCGCCGAAGCCGATGATCGTCTTGCAGCGGATGAGGCTGGGCCGCGGATCGGCCAGCGCTTCCTTGATCGCGCGGTCGACGTCGTCGGCATCGAGGCCGTCGCACTCGCAGGTATGCCATTTCGCCGCCTGATGTCGCGCGACCACGTCCTCGTTGCGCGAAAGCTCGGTCGAGCCGTCGATCGTGATGCTGTTGTCGTCCCACAGCACGATCAGGCGACCAAGCTGAAGGTGGCCCGCAAGTCCGATCGCTTCGTGATTGACGCCTTCCATCAAGCAACCGTCGCCTGCGATCACGAACGTACGGTGGTCGACCAGATCGTCGCCATAGATGGCGTTGAGGTGCCGCTCGGCAATTGCCATGCCGACCGCCATCGCGACGCCCTGCCCTAGCGGACCGGTGGTGACCTCGATGCCCGGGAGCTCGAAATTCTCCGGATGGCCCGCACATGGACTGCCGAGCTGGCGGAAATGCTTGATGTCCTCGATCGTAGGACGTTCGTAGCCGGTGAGATAGAGCAAAGAGTAAATCAGCATCGAGCCGTGGCCGGCGGACAGTATGAAGCGATCGCGGTCGGGCCAGCGCGGATCGGAGGCGTCGAACTTCAGATGCCGTGTGAAGAGAGCCGTCGCAGCGTCGGCCATGCCCATCGGCATTCCCGGGTGCCCGCTGTTAGCGGCCTCCACCGCGTCCATCGCGAGACCGCGAATGGCGTTGGCGAGGCGGCGGTCGGTCGGCTGCATATTGCTCCGCTTATGGGGTTTACCCCGCCCGCGACTTCGGGCGACGTTGCGGCCCCATTAGCCGCCCTGCCGGTGGCGTCAAATCGCCGCTTCTCCGCTTGCCCGTTATTGCCGATTTGCGTAGCGGGTAAAGGATGGACGACGGGGAGATCATATCGGCCTTGGACCGCGCCGAGCGGGCCTTGCAGCGGATCGAACGCGCATTATCCGGGCGACGCCAGCAGAGTGTCGGCCGTGAGGAGCATTTGCGGGCACGCGTCCGCGAGGTCGTCGAAGAGCTCGATGAGCTGATTCGCGAGGCAGCAGCCTGATGGCAACGATGGTCGATCTGACGATCGCGGGACGCACCTACCAGGTGGCATGCCGCGAAGGCGAAGAGGACAGCCTGCGGGCAGCGGCCCGGCTCGTCGATGGCAAGAGCCGCGAGGCGCTTGCGGGTCTCGGAACGCTGTCCGAAGCGCGGCAGTTCCTGTTCGCGTCGCTCCTGCTCGCCGACCAGCTGGTGGACGACAAGCCGCAGGCCGCAGCCGCGGCCGTCGCTCCACCGCCGCCCGCCCGGCCGGATCCCGCACTCATCCTGCGCGCTGAGTCGCTCGCGGATCGGCTCGAGTCGCTTGCGATGACGCTTGAGAACGAGGCTCCGAATCCCTAGTTTGGGAAGCGACGGGCACTACCCGGTGCGAGCCTTCGGAAAATCCCTGAGGCGATAGAACATCCTAGGGAGCTGTCCCTGCCCCGGTCACGAGGATTTCCTCGGGGTCGGGAGCATACGGCGCCCACCTGACGTTTTGGCGTCAGAGGATTTTAGGGCAAACGGCCATGGTGGTCCCGTCACCTCCCTTCGCTCCCGGGCAGCAGCCTGAGATGGAGCCGCTCGGCAAGGAAGCGCTCCGCCGGGCGGCGCTCGACGCGCGCAAGGCTTTTGTCAGGACGCTTTCCGACGCAGACAGGGCCCTGCTCGAGCGACGTCTCGCTGAGCATCTGACGTCCCTGTTCGCCGGAGTCGCCGTGGTTGGCGGCTATTGCCCCCTCGGCAGCGAGATCAGCCCGCTGCCCGCGACCGAGGAAGCCCGCGCGGTCGGGGCGATCGTCGCCTACCCATGCTTCAGCCACCCCGCGAAACCGTTTCGCTTCCAGGCCGGCGATCCGCTCGAGCCCGGTCCGTTCGGGATCATGCAGCCCGCAAGGCGCCATCCCGTAGTCGAGCCCGATCTCGTGCTGGTGCCGCTGATCGCCGTTGACTGGCACGGGACGAGGCTGGGACGCGGCAAGGGCCATTACGACCGCGCGCTGATGGGGCTCAAGAAGAAGGGCGCGCGGCTGATCGGGCTGGGCTGGCCACTGCAGATGCTCAGCGAGACCATCCCGGCGGACGCGTGGGATGTGCCGCTCGACGGGTTCGCGTCACCCGACGGCCTCCAGATCTTTCGCTGGTAGCAGCGTGGCCGCGGAGCCACAGCTGTGTGGCTTCTCGGCTGATTCAAGCCGACTGGCCTCAACTCTCCTTCTTTTACCGAGGCTTAAATGTTAGCGGTGCATTCCTCGCGGGCGACAATAGGCTCGCGAAAAGGGGTGCGTGATGCGTAGGAAGAGCGTCGCAGTGGCCGTCATCGCAGGCCTCAGTGTGATCCTGTTCATGGCAATGCGGAGCGAAAACCGGGCCGATGCGGCCGCGGGCAATTGCTATGCGTCGGCCCAGGGACCGTCAGCGCCGACAATCTGCCAGTAATCAGGGTTTAGAGACGCGCCCTTACGGCGCTGCTATGGGGCCGCGATGGCCGAACCCTCCACGCGCACGCTCGCCGGAATCGCGCTGATCCTGCTGTTAATCGGCGTCTGGGCTGCGTTCGTCGCAAGCCTGGCGCGAGTCGTCGGCGGTTGGCCTATTTTGGTCCAGGCGCCTTTCTATCTAGTGATGGGAATAGTTTGGATCATCCCGTTGAAACCGCTGCTCAGGTGGATTCAGACCGGCTCGGTTCGAGACGGTTCGCGGGGGCAAGATTGAAACACCTGTATTAGCGAGCTATAACACTGCGAAAATGACCCAGGCTCACGCACTCACCCGCCCGCTCGACGGGATGCGCCGTTTTGCGGCGCGCGCGCAGGAGCGCGGGGCAGCGCTGTGGCACACCTATCCGCGCGAAACGCTGGGTGCTGGCCTGTTCGGACTGGTTGCCTTGTCCGCGATCCTGTCCACCACCGTGACTCCGTCCGGCGGTCGGGTCGAGGCCGCGCCCCCTGCACCGCCGCCCTTGATCATGAAGCCGATCGCGCCTGAGCAGGCTCTGAAGGTCAATGCCGAGATTCCCCTGACGAGCGGCCCGAACCCGGTCGCATCGCCATTCGCGCTCAGCGGGAATGCCGCGGCGCGGACGCAGGCGCTCAACTGCCTTGCAAGCGCCGTCTATTACGAAGCTGGAAACCAGGATGAGGACGGCGAGCGCGCCGTGGCGCAGGTGGTGCTCAACCGCGTCCGTCACCCGGCCTTTCCGAGCAGCGTCTGCGGCGTCGTGTATGAAGGCTCGACCCGGGCGACGGGTTGCCAGTTCACCTTCACCTGTGACGGCTCGCTCAATCGTCAGCCGGATGCGGACGGCTGGCGGCGCGCGACGCGAATCGCCGAGGAAGCCCTAAGTGGCGCCGTCTATGCGCCGGTCGGCTGGGCCACTCATTACCACGCCGATTATGTCGTGCCGTACTGGGCCTCGACCATGGCCAAGAATGCCGTGGTCGGCGCTCACCTTTTCTATCGCTGGAACGGCGGCTGGGGTCAGCCGGCGGTCTTCAGCAAGGTTTATGCCGGCCGTGAGCCCAATGCCGCCGCGCTGCGTGTCGCAGCCCTGTCTGTTCCTCACGTCACGCCGATCTACGGTCAAAGCGGGGTTGCACAGGCAATCAAGGACATTCCGGGTGCCGAAGCGCTGAAGCTCGCGCCCTCGCTGCGCGGAGACAAGCGCGTTGCGGTCCGCTTCAATCTCATAGCGCGCAAGGCTTCGGACGAGGTGAAGCACGAGGACTACACCAAGAAGTTCGAGGTGTCCGACAACCTCAAATGGTCGCTGTCGAGTGACAGTGCCGCCGAAAACCAGCAGCCGCTAGGACGGACCGCGTCCGCTTCGCCGCCGCCAACCACTGCGGCCGGCGCGTCAGGGCAGCGCTAACTCTTCTTTTTCGCCGCAGCGCCCGGCTGAAGCACCACCAACGCCTGCTCGACGCTTAATCGTATCCGATCGAGACGTGCGTCGATCGCCACTGAATCGTCGGAAAGTGCGGATGCTCCGCTCCAGATCCTGCCTGTGACGGCCAACTCGCTGAACGGCCCTTGGTCGCGCAGCGGATCACGATCCTGGAGCTGCACCACAGCATCGTCGAACGCGGCGCAGCGGTCGAGTTGCATGAGCGACGGGCTCGTCCTCAGCAGATGATGACAGTCGCGAGAATCGCTCGCTAGTTTCATCTGATCGCTGGTCCTGGAAAGCCACATCGCGTCGCGGACGGCTTCATTGATAGCGTCAGCGTTAAGCGGCTGATCCATGCGCTCAGCTACCGGGGCAATTGCCTTTCGTGGAGTTGCGACGCCCGGCGCGGCGAAACTCTCGGCAAGTGGTGCGAGTGGCCCCTGCACTAGCAGTAGGACGACGGTCGCGAGCGCCAGCAAAGCAGCAAGCACAACCCATGCTCGGCTAGCGCGCCCCTCCTCCAGCCAATTCTCGTTGAATTCGATCGGATGATCCTTGCGGCCCCAGTCACCTCGAAGCTCGCGATACGCCCGGATGATCTCCGCGGCCCGGCCCGAATCGCCGCCTTCGCGATCCGGGTGATGCTCCTTGATCAGCCGTCTGTAGGCTCGATCGATCTCCGCATCGTCGGCGCCCGGATCCACGCCGAGAACTTCATAAGCTGATGCATCGGCGCCCATTGAGGGCCGGTGGTATCCAGTCCCGACATAAGTGAAAAGTGGCGCGAGTGACGGGGCTCGAACCCGCGACCTCCGGCGTGACAGGCCGGCGCTCTAACCAACTGAGCTACACCCGCGTTTTTGGCGTGGGCGGCGACCTAGGAGGAGGCCTTGGGAGTGTCAACCATCGCGGGCGGCATTTCCTGCCGATCGTCGACTTCTTCCTCATCGGGGTCGCCGATGTGGGTCAAGGTGCCGTGCTCAAACAGGAAACCGGCAATGTCGGGCGTCCCGGCGGCGGAGAAAATCGTCTTCATGATGATCAGTAGCGGGACCGCCAGTAGCGCTCCGGTCGTCCCCCACACCCAGGCCCAGAATGACAGTGAGATGAGGATCGATAGTGGGCTGATGGTCAGGCGGTGACCGACCACCATTGGAGTGAACAGATTCGCCTCGATCAGATGGAAGCTGATGAAGGCTGCAGGCGGCAGCATCGCCCCCCATATGTCGGGATAGATCATCAGGCCGCCGACGAAGAGCAGCAGTGCCGCGACGATGGGCCCGAGGTAGGGGATGTAGTTGGCGACGGCGACAATGCCGCCCCACATCACCGGCGACGGCATCCCAAGCCACCACAGCACGAGCGCGGTGAGACCGCCAAGGCCGATGTTGATAAGCGTGATCGTGCCGAGATAGGTCGAGGTCGCATCGACCACCTGCTGGATGACGCGGGCGGTCGTGAGCGCGCCTTCGAAGCTGCCCCTACTGACGATGGTTTTCTTCCGCATCGCGGTCCAGCCGGCGAGAAAGAAGAAGATCACCAGGAGCGAGAAGAAGAGCTGGATGAGGAGGTGCGGCGCCGAGCTGGTGAGCAGCCCGAGCATCGAATTGGGGGTCTCGATCCGGACCGCACGGGTCTGGGTACCTTGCGCACCGGCAACCTCGATCTGCGAAACGGTCCGGTCAATGAACCGGTCGAGGTTCTTGTAGAGGTCGAAGACCGGCTCCAGAGCCTGGCGAACCTTTGTAATCTTGGTGGGCACTTGCGCAACCCAGTCGCTCGCCGGAACGACGATCGAGCCGATTGCGAATAGGGCGACAGCAAGGAAGATCAGGACGCACAGGCCCGCGGCCAGTTTCGACGGGATCCCGCGTCGCTCGAACCATTCAAGCAAAGGCACCAGCGCGATCGCGACCACGAGCGCGGCTGTGACCGGCATGAAGAATTCCGCGCCGGTGCGCAGCGCGAACGGCAGGCCGATGAGAAGGCCGATGCCGGCGATCAGGGTCAGCGACGCGAGCAGCCGGTCACGCTTGGCGGTAATGCCTTCCGCCAGCATCCGGGCTTCGTCGGCGGTGTCGTCGTCGGCCTGCCCGTGCTTCCTAGTCCGTGCGTCCATGGATGGAGCATATCGCCCGATAGTTGGCATTGCGAGTGCTGACCGGCGTCGCTAGCTACGGCCCTGCGTGCCCCTGTGGCGGAATGGTAGACGCGCTCGACTCAAAATCGAGTTCCTTCACCGGAGTGTCCGTTCGAGTCGGACCAGGGGCACCATTCAATTGCGCGGCGGCTGCCGCCGATAGCTGAGCGCTTCGGCGACGTGGATGCGGCCGACCTGTTCGGCACCCGATAGATCCGCGATAGTGCGCGCCACCCTCAGAACCCGGTGGAAACCGCGCGCGGACAGGCGCATCGCGGCGGCCGCGTCGGCCAGGAGTTTGCGCCCTGGTTCGTCGGGAGTCGCGACGCTGTCGAGCAATTCGCCATCGGCTTCGGCATTCGTGCGCGGCCCGTGCCCGTTGTAGCGGTCGGCCTGCACCTGGCGGGCCGCAGCGACCCTTTGCGCAACCTCGGCGCTGCCTTCGGCCGGTGGTGGGAGGGTCAGGTCCGCGGCTGAAACACCGTTCACCTCGACATGGAGGTCGATGCGGTCGAGCAGAGGCCCCGAGACACGCGCCTGGTAATCGGCAGCGCAGCGTGGCGCTCGGC
>JAFBAM010000134.1 GCA_019247755.1 Sphingomonas sp. | reverse complement strand
TTCGGTCGCTTCCGGAGCGGCGGCCGTTTCGGCCGGCGTCTCGGCGGGAGCATTGTCATTGTCACGGGCACGGATGCCGGCCGGGTAAGGCGCATGCTTCGGACGGGCGACCTTCACCGCGTCCTTGACCAGCAGCCAGCCACCCTTGTGGCCGGGCACCGAGCCCTTGACGAAGAGAAGGCCGCGCTCCGCGTCGGTGCGGACGATCTCGAGATTCTGCTGGGTGCGGGTGCGCGCGCCCATGTGGCCGGCCATCTTCTTGTTCTTGAAGACGCGGCCCGGATCCTGGCGGTTGCCGGTCGAGCCGTGCGAGCGGTGCGAGACCGAAACGCCGTGGGTGGCGCGCAGGCCGCCGAAGCCCCAGCGCTTCATCGCGCCGGCAAAGCCCTTGCCCTGGGTGACGCCCTGGATGTCGACCAGCTGGCCGACGGCGAAATGGTCGGCCGAGAGCTCGGCGCCGACGTCGAGGAGCGCATCCTCGGCGACGCGGAACTCGGCGACGCGCGCCTTGGGCTCCACTTCCGCCTTGGCGAAGTGGCCGCGCTCGGGCTTGGTCACGTTCTTGGCCTTGCGGGTGCCGGCGCCGACCTGGACGGCGACATAGCCGTCGCTGTCCGCGTCCTTGCGCGCCACCACCTGGACATTGTCCAGCGCCAGGACGGTCACCGGCACATGCCGGCCGTCGTCCTGGAACAATCGGGTCATCCCCATCTTCTTCGCGATCACGCCGGTGCGCACGATCGTGTACTCCATTCGCGGCAGAGGCCCCCGCGACCCAAATGTCCGGGGCATGCTGGGTATCCACCAAGGTATTACTTTGGTGGGAACCCGTTTGAGCCCAAGAAAATCTATGCGTGCCCCGCCTGGGCTCGTGCTCCGCCCGGGGGCGGAACGGCGGGGACGCAGTCCGGAAGCTCGGCTTCCGCGGTATCACCCTATGTCCGAAGAGAAGCTCGGAAGCTCCGCTCCTTCGTCACCCCGGCGGAAGCCGGGGTCTCAGCTCGCAAAAGGCGCTGGCGCCCCTTACCCTACGAGATCCCGGCTTCCGCCGGGATGACGATGTTCGCCAGCCGCTTAGGCCAGCTTGATCTCCACGTCCACACCCGCGGCGAGGTCGAGCTTCATCAGCGCGTCGACCGTCTGCGGGGTCGGCTGCACGATATCGAGCAGCCTCTTGTACGTCCTCACCTCGAACTGCTCGCGCGACTTCTTGTCGACGTGCGGCGAGCGGTTGACGGTGAACTTCTCGATGCGCGTCGGCAGCGGAATGGGACCGCGGATCAACGCGCCGGTGCGCCGAGCGGTGTCGGCGATGTCGCCGGTCGCCTGGTCGAGCACTCGATGATCGAACGCCTTCAGGCGAATGCGGATATTCTGCGTTTCCATTCCTACACCGATTGCAAAGAGCCGGCCCTTTGAGGGCAAAAGCTTACTGAACTCACATCGTCACCCCGGCGAAAGCCGGGGTCTCCTGCCGGAAAAAGCGCTGAGCCTCTCACCCGACGAGATCCCGGCTTTCGCCGGGATGACGATCAAAAAACGAGGCCGCGCGAATCTCGAAGGACCCGCGCGGCCTGCGCCCTATATTACTTCGTGATCTCGGCGACAACCCCCGCGCCGACGGTCCGGCCGCCCTCGCGGATGGCGAAGCGCAGGCCCTGGTCCATCGCGATCGGGGCGATGAGCTTGACGCCCAGCTGCACGTTGTCGCCCGGCATCACCATCTCGGTGCCCTCGGGGAGAACCACCTCGCCGGTCACGTCCGTCGTGCGGAAGTAGAATTGCGGACGGTAGTTGGCGAAGAACGGCGTGTGGCGGCCGCCCTCGTCCTTCGACAGCACGTAGACCTCGGCCTTGAAGTCGGTGTGCGGCGTGATCGAGCCGGGCTTGGCCAGAACCTGGCCGCGCTCGACTTCCTCACGGCCGACGCCGCGGAGCAGCGCGCCGATGTTGTCGCCCGCCTGGCCCTGATCGAGCAGCTTGCGGAACATCTCGACGCCCGTGACCGTGGTCTTGCGGGTATCGGTGATGCCGACGATCTCGACTTCCTCGCCCACCTTGACGATGCCGGTCTCGACGCGGCCGGTGACGACCGTGCCGCGGCCCGAGATCGAGAACACGTCCTCGATCGGCATCATGAACGGCTTGTCGAGGGACGCTCGGGGGTCGGGATGTACTCGTCGACCGCCTGCATCAGCTTGAGCACCGCGTCGTGGCCGATCTCCTTGTTCGAATCCTCGAGCGCGGCGAGCGCCGAACCCGCGATGATCGGAATATCGTCACCCGGGAAGTCGTACGACGACAGCAGCTCGCGGATCTCGAGCTCGACGAGCTCGAGGAGCTCCTCGTCGTCGACCTGGTCGACCTTGTTCATGAACACGACCAGCGCCGGCACGCCGACCTGGCGGGCGAGCAGGATGTGCTCGCGGGTCTGCGGCATCGGGCCGTCGGCGGCCGACACGACCAGGATCGCGCCGTCCATCTGGGCGGCGCCCGTGATCATGTTCTTCACATAGTCGGCGTGGCCCGGGCAGTCGACGTGGGCGTAGTGGCGCGCCTCGGTCTCATACTCGACGTGGGCGGTCGAGATGGTGATGCCGCGCTCGCGCTCTTCCGGCGCCTTGTCGATGTTGTCGTAGCTGGTGAAGGTGGCGCCGCCGGTCTCGGCCAGCACCTTCGTGATCGCCGCGGTCAGCGACGTCTTGCCATGGTCGACGTGACCGATGGTGCCGATGTTGCAGTGCGGCTTCGTCCGCTCGAACTTAGCTTTCGCCATTGTCTTCCTACCTTCTTATCAAACTGGGAACCCGGGGCCCCGACCGGGGTGCGGAGGGGCCCATAACCGCTATTTCCGGCTTATGCCAGCTTGGCCTTCACCTCTTCGGCGACGTTGGCCGGCACCTCGTCGTAGTGCGAGAACTGCATCGTGTACTGCGCCCGGCCCTGGGTGAAAGAACGGAGCTCGTTCACGTAGCCGAACATGTTCGCCAGCGGCACCATCGCCTCGACGACCTGGGCGTTGCCCCGGCTGTCGGTGCCCTGGATCTGGCCGCGGCGGCTGTTGATGTCGCCGATGACGTCGCCGAGATAATCCTCGGGGGTCACGACTTCCACCTTCATGATCGGCTCGAGCAGCTTGATGCCCGCCTTCTGCGCGGCCTCGCGCATCGCGCCGCGCCCGGTGATCTCGAAGGCGAGGGCCGACGAGTCGACGTCGTGATACTTGCCGTCGACCAAGTGCACCTCGAAGTCGATGATCGGGAAGCCGATGAGGCTGCCGGTCTCGGCCGTCTCGCGCATGCCCTTCTCGACCGACGGGATGTATTCGCGCGGGATGTTGCCGCCCTTGATCTCGTCGATGAACTGGAAGCCCGAGCCGCGCTCGCCGGGCACGACCTTCACCTTGACCTCGCCGAACTGGCCGGAGCCGCCCGACTGCTTCTTGTGGGTGTAGGTGAGCTCGACCGGCTTGGCGAGATACTCGCGATAGGCGACCTGCGGCGCGCCGACGTTGGCGTCGACCTTGAACTCGCGCTTCATGCGGTCGACGAGGATCTCGAGGTGGAGCTCGCCCATCCCCTTGATGATCGTCTGGCCGCTCTCGAAGTCGGTCGAGACGCGAAAGCTCGGATCCTCGGCGGCGAGGCGGTTGAGGGCGATGCCCATCTTCTCCTGGTCGGCCTTGGTCTTGGGCTCGACGGCGACCTCGATGACCGGGTCCGGGAACTCCATCCGCTCGAGCACGATCGGCGCCGTCGGCGCGCAGAGCGTGTCGCCGGTCGTCGTGTCCTTGAGGCCGGCCAGGGCGACGATGTCGCCGGCATAGGCCATGTCGATGTCCTCGCGGCTGTTCGCATGCATGAGCAGCATGCGGCCGATCTTCTCCTTCTTGTCCTTCACCGAATTGAGGACCGTGCTCTTCTCGAGCTTGCCCGAGTAGATGCGCGCGAAGGTGAGCGAGCCGACGAACGGGTCGTTCATGATCTTGAAGGCGAGCGCCGAGAAGGGCGCGTCGTCCGAGGCCTGGCGGGTGTCGGTCTCCTCGGTGCCCGGCTTCACGCCTTCGACCGGCGGAATGTCGAGCGGGGACGGGAGATAGTCGACGACGGCGTCGAGCAGGGGCTGGACGCCCTTGTTCTTGAACGCCGAGCCGCACAGCACCGGCACGAACGAGAAATTGAGCGTGCCCTTGCGGATCAGCTTCTTGAGCGTCGCCGTGTCCGGCTCGTCGCCGCCGAGATACGCTTCCATGACGTCGTCGTCCTGCTCGACGGCCATCTCGATCAGCTCCATGCGGGCTGCCTCGGCGGCGTCCTTGAGGTCGTCCGGGATCGGCTGATATTCGAACTTCGCGCCGAGGCTCTCCTCGAGCCAGATGATGGCGCGGTTCTCGACCAGGTCGACGAGGCCCTTGAAGCCGCTCTCGATGCCGATCGGGAGATAGAGGACGGCCGGGCGGGCGCCGAGGCGGTCCTTGATCATGCCGACGCACATCTCGAAATTCGCGCCGGTGCGGTCGAGCTTGTTGACGAAGCACATGCGCGGGACGCGGTACTTCTCGGCCTGCCGCCACACCGTCTCGGACTGCGGCTCGACGCCGGCGACGCCGTCGAAGCAGGCGACCGCGCCGTCGAGGACGCGCAAGGACCGCTCCACCTCGATGGTGAAGTCGACGTGGCCCGGCGTGTCGATGATGTTGATCCGGTGCTCGGGGCCGTTGCCTTCTTCGGCCTTCCAGAAGCAGGTCGTCGCGGCCGACGTGATCGTGATCCCGCGCTCCTGCTCCTGCTCCATCCAGTCCATCGTCGCGGTCCCCTCGTGGACCTCGCCGATCTTGTAGGACTTGCCGGTGTAGTAGAGGATGCGCTCGGTCGTCGTCGTCTTGCCGGCGTCGATATGCGCCATGATGCCGATATTGCGGTAACGCTCGAGCGGATGGCTGCGGGCCATGATCTTAAACTCCGTTGCCGGCTCACCCGGCGATGAAAGCTTCGGTTCCGTGCCGACACTCCCAAAACCCGTTCGGGCTGAGCTTGTCGAAGCCCTGTCCTTTTGACAGGCACCTGAAGAAGGAAAGCCCTTCGACAGGCTCAGGGCGAACGGTGCTGGGGGAGGACGCCGATGCGCCCTGCCCCTATATAGTGACTACCAACGATAATGCGAGAAGGCGCGGTTGGCCTCGGCCATGCGGTGCGTGTCCTCGCGCTTCTTGACGGCGTTGCCGCGGTTGTTCGCGGCGTCCATCAGCTCGCCGGACAGGCGGGCGGCCATGGTGTTCTCCGAGCGGCTGCGCGCCGCGCCGATCAGCCAGCGGATCGCCAGCGCCTGGGCGCGCTCGGTGCGCACCTCGACCGGCACCTGGTAGGTGGCGCCGCCGACGCGGCGGGAGCGGACCTCGATGCCCGGCTTCACGTTGTTCAGCGCGTCGTGGAACACGCCCAGCGGATCGCGCTTGGCACGGGCCTCGATCGTGTCGAGCGCACCGTAGACGATGCCTTCGGCGACCGACTTCTTCCCGTCGAGCATGACGGAGTTCATGAACTTGGAGAGGACGATATCGCCGAACTTCGGGTCGGGCAGGATCTCGCGCTTCTCGGGACGGCGACGACGGGACATGGGCAGTGTTTCCTTCTCTCTTCAGCGTATCCCGGAACATGTCCGGGGCTTACTTCCGATGGTGGAGAGCGGGGACACGTACTTTCCGCACGGCGATGCCAGTCCGGGCACCTCGGCGGGTGAAAGTACGTGTCCCCTCCTTCTCCGCTTACTTCGGCCGCTTGGCGCCGTACTTCGAACGCGACTGGCGGCGGTCCTTCACCCCCTGGGTGTCGAGGACGCCGCGCAGGACGTGATAGCGCACGCCGGGAAGATCGCGGACGCGGCCGCCGCGGATCAGCACGACGCTGTGCTCCTGGAGGTTGTGGCCCTCGCCGGGGATGTAGCTGATCACCTCGCGCTGGTTGGTGAGGCGGACCTTGGCCACCTTGCGGAGCGCCGAGTTCGGCTTCTTCGGGGTCGTCGTATAGACGCGGGTGCAGACGCCGCGCTTCTGCGGGTTCTGCTCCATCGCAGGGACCTTCGACTTGGCCTTCTGCGGCTCGCGACCCTTGCGGATCAGCTGGTTGATCGTCGGCATGAAGCCCTTCACCTTCTTAAGT